>CAZYYR010000017.1:0-19939 GCA_964651465.1 uncultured Nitrosospira sp. | reverse complement strand
GATATTCATCACAGGAGTTGCCGATATGAAAGATCTTTTTGTCGGATGGGCGATGTATGCAAGCTTCGCCTTGATGGCGATGCAGCCCGTCATGGCCTATGAAGATGGGCTCTGGGCTCCCCAGGTAAAAGGAAAGACCTCCGCAGGCCAGCAGGGGGAGCAGAAAGGCGAAGCACCCAAGCCATGGGAAAGCAGGCCGTGGGCGAAACCGTCGGTATCCAAGCCATGGGAAGCGAGGCCATGGGATTCGGCCACGGAAGAGTTGAGACCAGAAGGAGCACGGCAGGGGGAAGAATTGAAACCCGACAACGACCGGCGCAGGGTTGGCAGGAAAGCGCGGAAGGAACGCGAACAGCTCGGAAAGAACAGCGATGACATAGCGGAGGGCAGCGCCAGTCCGAGCCGGTTGAAGCAGTATCAAGACAAGTGGCGGAAGCACCAGATGGAAAATGAACTGTATTATCCTGCAGGGATGAGGAGATGATTCGAAAGTAATCTCGGGTATACTTGAAAGCTATGTCCGGAGATCTGCTCATCATTTCCGCCGCTGCCATTCTGCTGGTCACCATGGCTTTCCTGGTGATCAGGCTGGGCATGCTGTCCACCATGGTGCGCGAACTGCTCGGGCAGCAGGCAAGGCTGATGGAGGACAAGCATCGCGACATGCTCAAGGATTTGCATGAAGGATTGGCAAACCAGGGTGATCGCCTGTCCGATGTGCTCGACAGGAATTCCGGCCAGTTGCGGGGAACGGTGGAGTCGCGGCTGGACCAGATCAGTGGCCGTGTCGAGGAACGCCTGGATGAGGGATTCAGAAAGACCAATGAAACCTTCACCAGCGTCATGTCGCGGCTTGCGGCGATAGACGAGGCGCAGAAAAAAATAGACAGCCTCACCACCAATATGGTGAGCCTGCAGGAGCTTCTGGGCGACAAGCGTTCCCGCGGCGCCCTGGGCGAAGTGCAGCTGGAAGCGCTGGTGCGCAATATCCTGCCAGCGGCCGCCTATGAGATGCAGCATACCCTTTCCAATGGCAGCCGCGCCGACTGCGTGCTCAAGCTGCCCCCGCCGACAGGCATGGTCGCGGTCGATTCAAAATTTCCACTTGAAAATTTCCATCGCATGTTCGACCGGCATACCGATGACACCAGCCGGACAATGGCGCAGAAGCAATTCAAGATGGATGTGAAGAAGCATGTGGACGACATTGCCGGCAAATACATCGCGCCGCCCGAGACCTGTGACGGGGCGGTAATGTTCGTGCCGGCCGAGGCGGTTTTCGCGGAAATCCACGCGTATCACTACGACGTGGTGGATTATGCCATGCAGAAGCAGGTGTGGATCGTGTCGCCCACGACCCTGATGGCGGTCCTGAATACGGCGCGCGCAGTGCTAAAGGATATCGAAACGCGCGAGCAGGTACACATCATCAAGAACGAACTCTCCAGGCTGGGCAAGGATTTTGCCCGTTTCGACGAGCGCATGAAGAAGCTTGCCGATCATATCCGCCAGGCGAACCAGGATGTGGAGGAGGTGCACGTCTCGAGCCGCAAGATCAGCCAGCGCTTTGCCCGAATCGATGCGGTGGATCTGGATATTCCCCAACTGGAACCATCTACGGCAGGGCGTGGCGACGAGCCGATGGAAGGAAGCGCTTCTGAATAGGTCTTTCGTTCGGATATCTCCAGATGTTTCCGCATCTTAAAACGTGGTATCGCCGTCGCGTTCTGAAAAACGAACCTGTTTCCGAAGATATCTGGCAAAGCACGGTCACCCGCCTCAGGTTCCTGCGTGGCCTCCGCGCGATTGACCTGGAGCGCCTGCGTGAATGCGCAACCCTGTTTCTCCATGCCAAACAAATCAGCGGTGCGCATGGGCTGGTTGTCACCGACGAAATGCGGGTGCTGATTGCGGCCCAGGCATGTATTCTGATCCTGAATCTCGATCTGGACTATTATGATGGTTGGGTCGGGATCATCGTCTATCCCGGTGAATTCATCCGGGACTATGAATACGTCGACGATGACGGCATCGTGCACCATTCGAGCGAACCGGCCTCGGGAGAATCGTGGCTGGGCGGCCCCGTCATTCTCTCCTGGGAAGATGCCGCCACAACTGAAGCGGGAAGGGGTTACAACGTGGTGATACACGAATTTGCCCACAAGCTGGACATGTTGAACGGGGATGCCAACGGCTTTCCCCCGTTGCATGCGGACATGAGTCGCCTGGCATGGAGCGAGGCATTCAGCAATGCTTATACGAATTTTTGCCGCAGCGTGGATGAGGACAAGGACGAGGCGATGGAGATCGATCCTTATGCTGCCGAGAATCCTGCGGAATTTTTTGCCGTGATGAGTGAAGCCTTTTTCGATATACCTTTTTCGGTCAAAGCGCGCTTTCCTGCAGTGTATGAGCAGCTGGCACTGTTTTACAGGCAGGATCCGGCGCAGAGGTGGGAACCATGACGATCTATTTTGTCGGTGCGGATATTGGAGGCACCAAAACATTATTGCAGGCGGCAGAGTGGAGAGAGGGCGCTGTTCGCGTGCATTGCGAGCGCCGCTATGCCAGTGCGTCCTACCCGGATTTTTCTGAAATGTTCAGGGAGTTCCTGGATGATCCGGCCATGGCGGAGATGGGTCCCCATCCGGCAAGCGCATGTTTCGCGGTGGCGGGGCCGATCGTGGACCAGAAGGCGGCTCTCACCAATGTCCCTTGGGTAATGGATGCGAAAGCGATCGCGCAGGAATTTTCCATTCCCGGCGTTACGCTCATCAATGATTTCGCGGCTGTGGCGTTGAGCATCGATATTCTCCCTGCTGACGACCTGGTGACCTTGCAGGCCGGCACATCCCATACGGGGCAGATGCGTGTCGCGTTGGGCGCAGGTACAGGCATGGGTGTCGCGTGGCTGATGTGGCAGGATGAAGGGTACGTGGTCATCCCCTCGGAAGCGGGGCATATGGATTTCGCGCCTGCGAATGCGCTGCAGGATCGATTGCTGGCCTATTTGCGCGGACACTTCGGCCATGTCTCCATCGAGCGTATGTTGTCGGGTCCGGGATTGACCAATATTTTCAATTTTCTGGCAACCGAATCAGCCGGACGCACGGAGGAGGTGCCCGAACGTCTGGAAAACGATCGTGCCGCCTATGTGTCCGAACTGGCTTTCAATCAGGGAAATCCGCGCGCTGTGAAGGCCCTGGATCTGTTTGTCGAAATCTATGGAGCTTACGCGGGGAATCTGGCGCTGGCGGGTCTCTGCCACAATGGCGTGTTTGTCGCGGGGGGCATCGCGCCCCGTCTCATCGACAAATTGAAGGAAGGCGCCTTCATGAAAGCTTTCCGCGACAAGGGACGTTTTTCGCAGCTGATGGAGCAGATTCCCGTATACGTGGTCATGAATTCGAAGGCAGGCCTGCTGGGAGCGGCGCGAGAGGCGCAGCGGCAGTACGTGGAAGCTTCGGCGTAGGACTTTCTGTCTCCGCCTCCATCGCGTATTTTGTTGCCCGGCTCGTTTTTCAGCCTGCTTTTCCATCGACGCGCGCGCGCCAGTATATGGGAGCGTACAGGGCAGCCCAAAGCGCGAAGCAGACCAGCCAGGCCAGGCCCGCGAGCAGGTACACGAGAGAGGCGGTCTGGCCCGGGACGCCGCCGATCAGGTCCGGTGCCATGCGAAGTATGACAGCAGTCTGGAAACCGATAAACAGCAGCCAGCTGAAGCTGTCCAGCGCCAATGGACGCCCCGAATGCCCCAGCGTCACCCGCGACGCCATCCCCAGCACCATGCTGGCAAAGTAACCGATCCCCAGCGCATGCAGCGGCGCAAGTCCAAGGATCAGCAGTTCATTGCCACTGGCAAGAAACACCAGGCTTTGCACCCCATACAGCAGCATGGCAATTCCCATCCAGGCAAACCCGATATGCAGTACGGCCAGAAGATGGTTGCGAAAGCTGCGCAGCAGACCCCAGGTAAACGACAGGTAAATGGCGATTGCGGCAAGCGGCAGATCGGCCATCCATGACCAGGAGAGCCCGGATTCCGTCAACTGCAGAAGGCCATGGCCGGCGGAACAGGCGAGCATCACCCAGAGCAGCCAATACGGTCTCACCAGCACGTAATTCTCCAGCACCCGGCTGGAGAAAAATGGAATCATGCGATGGCTTACCGTAATGACGATGGGCAGCAGGAAAAACCAGATCCCCGCGCTGCGGGAAAAATCCAGCATGGCCGGCTCTTCCGTCAACAGCCATAGCAAATAGGCCGTGATTCCCAGCCATCCGGATATCAATGCTGCACTGGCGGCAATCGCATGACGCCGGTCCTGATTCCTCACCCGAAACAGCACGCGCAGCAGCGAATGGATCGCGATGCTGAAGCCGGCCAGCAATATCCCCGTACCCACCGCTATCACACTCCCTGCAGTTGCCAATCCTGCATAGAAAATGAAGACACCCAACGCCATCAGCAAGCACGAGAGTACGTAATTCCGGCGTGGAATCTTTTCCCCGTTCATCCAGTTCGGAAATGTGGTGAATAGAAAGCCCAGGATGAAAAAAGGAAAAAATCCGTAGATCATCAGGAAGGCGTGCGCCCATATGGGTGCAATGCTCCAGGCGGGCACCATCTCTCCGATGGAAGCGGTGAGATGGTGCCGGCCGGCAAGATCGAGTATCCACCACAGAAGGGTCAGCACCCCCTGCAGTGTTCCTGCGAGAAACATCCCTCGATGAGGCGCAGCGCCAAGATGATGCCACGCGGCTGCTTTGGGGTTTTTAGGATTCATTATTCGATTCCCTGTTTATCGGGACACCTGCTCCTTTACATGAAGGCTGGAAAGGCTCCCAGCACCTATAATGATAGCCGGTCGGTATCCGAAATATAACCATGAAGCCATTCGATCGGCATCGCTCGTCGCGCTGCGGCAGCCCGTAGCAGATGACAGAGTCGCCGTAACGCCATGAGGAAAGGATATGAGCAAGGCTTTTACACGTGAGAATGACTCCGATGACGAGCCTGGCGACGACGAGGCCGCCAGCCCCGGATCACCGCTGCCTTCCGGTAGCAGAAACTACATCACGCCGGCAGGGCAAAAACGCCTGATGGAAGAATTTCTATGGCTCATGAACAGGGAACGCCCGCGGGTAACGGCGACTGTCACCTGGGCGGCGTCCAACGGAGACCGTTCGGAAAATGCGGATTACATCTATGGCAAGAAACGGCTGAGGGAAATCGACCGGCGCATACGCTTCCTCACCCGGCGGCTGGATTTGGCGGAAGTCGTGGATCCTGCCGCCCCGAGGGAAGACGATACCCGGATTTTCTTTGGCGCTACCGTTACTTTCGCCAATGAGAGAGGCGAAGAACGAACGGTTTCCATCGTGGGTGTCGACGAGATCGACCCTGCGCGCGGCTATATCAGCTGGATTTCACCGCTGGCGCGTGCTCTGATCAAGGCGCGGGAAGGCGATGTGGTCACACTGCATGCTCCCGGCGGGACTGAAGAGCTGGAGGTTCTGGAGGTACGCTACCACGTTATCCCGATGGCATCGTTCGCGGTGGCGACCGGCGAATCGGGCCCAGATGTAGGCCAGCCAGGCCAGCCGGGTTATCGATGAAACTCATCACTTCGCGGGACAACGCTTTCTACAAGCAATTGACGAAGCTCGCGGCATCCGCACATCGCCGGAAGCTGGAACGATCGACCCTGCTCGACGGCATTCACCTGATCGACACCTATTTTTCCATATTCGGTCAACCGGAAATGCTCATTGTCAGTGCGTCCGGGTGTAAAAATGCCGAAATATCCGGATTACTTTCCCGGTCAGAAGTTGAAGATGGGTGTGTGGTTGTACTGGGGGATTCGCTGTTTCGTGAAGTTTCCCCGGTAAGAACGCCCACGGGCATCCTGGCGCTGGTACCGATTCCCTCGCAGACGGAGATACGCGTGCGCATGCATGAGTGCTTTCATGTGCTGCTGGAGGCGATACAGGACCCCGGAAACGTCGGCTCCATCCTGCGTTCGGCAGCCGCCGCGGGCGCGACCGATATCCATCTGTCCGAAGGTTGTGCGGACGCCTGGTCGCCAAAAACCCTGCGGGCAGCAATGGGCGCGCATTTCCAGGTACGCATGCACGAGCAATCCGATCTGGCGAGTGTGGCACGCGCCTTCGATGGCAGGGTGATCGCCACGACGCTGAAAGCGGAGAAGAGTCTTTACCGGACGCGCCTGGCCGGACCGGTCGCGTTCATGTTCGGCAATGAAGGGGCGGGCTTGACCGATGCATTGCTGGAAGCGGCTGAGGAGCGTATTTGCATCCCCATGCCGGGAGGCATGGAGTCACTGAACGTCGCGGCCGCCGCCGCAGTATGTTTTTTCGAGCGGGTAAGGCAGAGTGAAACGATGCGGGCGAAAGTCGCTTCATCCGATTGAAATCGAGCAAGGCAAGATAGTGGAGATCGCTGACTCCTCCTTCTGGCCGTCGGAATTTCTTACATCCTGCGGAGGTGGCACGGGCATAAGTCGTTGATCAATCTCATCCATATCAGGCTCTTCAGTATGGGCATGGTTATTGCTTGTGGTATGGCCTGGAGACCGGCCGATTCCGCACTATGCGTGAAGTGTGCGTTCGGGTCGCCGGGAACGCCTTACACTCATACAGGAGAAATTCGATGTTGTATACAGGCAGTAGATTGGCGATGGCGATGGCAGCAGGCGGGCTGGTCACGGGATTGATTGTATCGGGGGGAGCGGGGGCCGCTTCCTGGTCGACTGCGACGGCGCGTTGGGGCAACGAGGTCGAGCCCAACCACTACTATCTGGCCGATCATGCGTGGGAGGGACAGGGGAGCGGCGGGGTAGCGAGCATCGATGACTCGGCGGAAATCCACGCACTGAACTACTACGATGAGGCGGTAACCATCCAGTTCAACGGGCAGGCGAGCGCGCAGGCGGGCTACGACGGCCTGAAGGCGTATGCGGCGATCAGCGTCACCAACCCGGTGGCGCTGGGCAACAACGCGCCCTACGTCATTGACACCGATTTCAATGTCAACACGGCTGGCGTTCCCGTTCTGTTCCAGGCGAGCGGGTACGCCAACGTCGAGGACACGATCATGCTGAATTCGACAGGGGTCGCCTCCATCCGGCTCAAACTCGGGCTGAGCGGGAGCTTTGCGGGGCCTGAGCCGCTGGACGGCATTCAACTCCAGTCGGCCGGAGTGCGCATTTACGACACCGTGTTCCAGTCCGGGGGGCAGATGGATTCGCAGTCGCTGTACAGCACTGGACACCCTTACTTCGATGGCCAGCCATCCTTCGTCGAAGAGACGGAACTGTGGACGCGCTTCATTCCTGTCGTGAACGGCGCGGCGCAATATCGGCTCGAACTGGAGGCCTATGTGGAAGTCTATACCGATTCCTATCACGCATCGGAGGGCCTGGGGACCGGTACCTACGAGGCGATTGCCGACTTCTCCCATACCCTCGGCATCCTCGGCGTCTATGGCTTCGATGCCGACGGCAACCAGATCGACCTGGGCAGCGCTATTGGTCTGGAAGGATGGAACTACGTCGTGGCCACGCCCGTGCCCGAACCTGAGACCTACGCGATGTTCCTGGCCGGACTAGGCATCATCGGTGCGATGGCACGCCGGCAGCGTAGGGCGTAGGGCACAGGACGTGCATGAAATGCCTGCGGTGGTCGGCTCAAAATCATAATGGACGGCACGGGATCAGCATGAGGTCACGTCACATGGTCCAGCCAATATTCCAGGCCCTGGACGTTGAGCCTGACGTCCAGTTCCAGTAACGCGCGGATTTTATTTTCCGGGAGCTTGCAGCCGTGCGCGACGATGCGGCGCAGCAGCAGCGCTCCCAGTTCCACCTCCATGATCGCATGCCGCTCAGGGCCCTCATTCCGGTGCTTCCGTGCAATGGCGACATGCGTGTCGATCAGTTCATGCATTCCTTTCGCATGGTGTGGCAGGTGGCCGATGCGGCCATAATGGGTAAGGAAGGCGTGATCCGGATGATAGCTCATCAGCCGGTCGAGAGAGGCGTGCGCGGCTGCCGGATCGAACTGCACTGGAGAAGTGGTCGGAAAGACGAATTCCATGTCATCCACATCGAATTCGCGGTAGGAAATGCCGAATGTATCGCCGGTAAAGAATGACCGGCTTTGCTCGTCCCAGATGCAGTAATGATGGCGTGCATGACCGGGAGTATCGAGAAAAAGGAGCGGCCTGCCGTTGAAATCCAGGTGGAAACCGTCAGGCGCTTCGATGATGCGGCCGGCTTCCACCGGCTGGATGATGCCGTACGCGCGCGCGAATTCCACTTCGCCATAGACTGCCATCGCGCTGGCGATGAGGCGGGCAGGATCGGCCATGTGGCGTGCCCCGCGCGGATGGACCACCAGCCTTGCGTTGGGGAGGCGGCGCATGAATTCACCGGCACCACCTGCGTGGTCGAGATGAATGTGCGTGATGAGCACATACATGACATCCTCCGGTGCCAGCATCTTTTCCTGCAGCACTTTCAGCACGCCGTCGATGGAAAATGAAGTTCCCGTTTCCACTAACGCAGCTTTCCCGCCATGCACGATCAGATGTATCGCGGCAAGTCCGGTGCGCACATAGTCCGCATCGACAGCGCTGATGCCGTTGTCGTAATCCGTGACACGGGGCGAATGAGGGGAATGAACAAATGCCTCCGCCTGCGCCTTCGCGGTTCGTGCGCCTTTTTTCATGGGGATATGGGGATATGGAGTCGGTCCGAAACGTTATGTCACCGCCTGTTTCAGCTGTTCCAGTATCGCGGGATTTTCCAGCGTGGAAACATCCTGGCTGATTTCCTCACCCCTGGCGAGGGTACGCAACAGTCGCCGCATGATCTTGCCGGAACGGGTTTTCGGCAAGTTGTCGCCAAAGCGGATTTCATCCGGCCGGGCAATGGGACCGATTTCCCGCGAGACCCAGCTGCGCAATTCCTGGACGACATCGTGGGCCTGCTCGCCTTGTGGCCGTGCGCCTTTCAGCACCACGAACGCGACGATGGATTCCGTCTTGACCGGGTCGGGCTTGCCGACGACCGCGGCTTCGGCAACCAGAGGACTGGCAACTAGCGCAGATTCGATTTCCATGGTTCCCAGCCGGTGGCCCGAAACGGTGAGCACGTCATCGACCCGCCCCATTATCCAGAAATAGCCATCCGCATCCTGGTGGGCGGAATCGCCCGCAAGATAATATTTGCCGCCGATCTCTTTCGGAAAATAGGTTGTCTTGAAGCGCTCCGGGTCACCCCACAGGGTGCGCACGAGCGAGGGAAACGGCCGTTTGATGACCAGAAATCCCCCCTTGCCATCCGTGACATCGTGTCCCGCTTCATCCACGATTCCAGCGTCGATGCCCGGCAGAGGCAGGGTGCAGGAGCCCGGCTTGAGGGCTACCGCGCCGGGGGTGGGGGCAATCATGTGGCTGCCGGTTTCGGTCTGCCACCAGGTATCGACGACGGGACAGCGGGATTGGCCCACTACGGTGTAATACCACATCCAGGCTTCCGGATTGATCGGCTCACCCACCGAACCCAGCAGCCGCAAGGACGTGAGGTCGTATTTCCCAGGCTCATCCGGACCGAGCTTGATCAGGGAGCGAATCGCAGTGGGCGCTGTATAGAACGTGGTGACCTTGTGATCCTGGATCATTTTCCAGAAACGGCCCGGATCGGGATAGGTGGGCACGCCTTCGAATATGATTTGGGTGGCACCCACCGCCAAGGGCCCGTAGGTCACATAACTGTGACCGGTGACCCAGCCGACGTCGGCCGTGCACCAGAAAATATCGTCCGGCTTATAGTCGAAAATCCACAGCATGCTTGTCATTGCGCCCAGCAGATAGCCCGCGGAAGAGTGCTGCACCCCTTTCGGCTTGCCCGTGGAGCCGGAGGTATAGAGCGTGAACAGGGGGTGTTCAGCGTCGACCCATTCCGGCTCGCACACATCGCTCTGGTCATGGGTCAGGTCATGCCACCAGATGTCGCGTTCTGCCTGCAATTGGATGTCGCCGCTGCCGCGTTTGTATATCACGACGGATTTCACGGTTTCAGTGCCGCTACGGCCGAGCGCATCGTCCACGACATCAGCCTTCAGGTGATTGATCTTGCCGCCGCGCCACTGTTCGTCGGCGGTGATGACCGCCACCGCGCCGGCATCCCGAATACGCTCGTGCAGGCTCTTGGCGGAGAATCCGCCGAATACGACCGAATGCGTGGCCCCGATGCGGGCACAGGCCTGCATGGCCACTACGGCTTCGATGCTCATCGGCATGTAGATCACTACCCGGTCGCCTTTGCGGATGCCGAGCGACCTGAGCCCGTTGGCGAGTCGGCAGACACGGTGGTGCAGGTCGACATAGGTGCTGCGCGTGACCGCTCCATCGTCCGCTTCGAAAATGAGGGCAACCTTGTCCGGCTGGGTTTTTAGATGCCGGTCGAGGCAATTGAAGGAAATGTTCAGTTCTCCGTCCGAGAACCATTTGAAGAAGGGATGGTTGCTTTCATCCAGCACCTGCGAGAAGGGCTTGTGCCACAACAGATGCTCCCTTGCCAGCCTGGCCCAGAACGCGGTGTGATCTCCTTCGGCCTCGGCGCATAATGCTCGATATGCTTCCATGCCGGAGATATTTGCCTGTTCGACAAATTTGGTGGAGGGGGGTAATACACGCGTTTCCTGCAGGATTGACTGGATCGTGGTCATTCAAAACACCTCCCTTGTTGATTTTTTCTCTTCTCTCTTTTCTACGCAATGGTTTTAAAAATTGTATCATTCCCGGGTTCGGGGATGAAGCTTCCGGCTCATCAAATCAATGGACACTATGGGTATATGGGTATAAGGCCGGATATGCTCACCCGTATCATAAGAGGGCTACTGGAACCATTCCAGCGATAGGAGGTCACCATGTAAGTGAAAATGGCATCGCGAGATCCCTTCAGCGGCTCCCGATGAGTTGTTTCATTCGTGGCAAATTTTTGCTAAAATAACACCAATTATGGGCTTTTTTCAGCCCATTTTTTGTTTGTATGGATGTGATGGCGTTGTCCGAATTACTCGAATCGACCCTCGAAGGCCTGGGTTACGAGCTGGTTGACCTGGAGCGTTCTCCGCGGGGAAAGCTGCTGCGGGTGTTCATCGACAAGCCCGGCGGTGTCAACGTGGACGATTGCGTTGCCGTCAGCAATCATTTGAGCCGGTTGCTTGCAGTCGAGAATGTTGACTACGATCGGCTCGAGATATCGTCGCCGGGGCTGGACAGGCCTCTGAAAAGGGCTTCCGATTTCATCCGATTTGCGGGAGAGTCGGTTAAACTCAAGCTGCGCGTAGCGTTGCAGGGTCAAAGGAATTTTGTCGGGATTCTGCGTGAAGTGAACGATGGTGTACTGAAACTTGAAGTGGATGGGAAGATGCTGGATCTCGAGTTGTCCAATCTCGAGAAGGCTCGACTGGTTCCAAGATTGTAATATCCGGGAGATTGGGTGGAGGTAAGATGAGCCGCGAGGTTTTGCTATTGGTGGATGCGCTGGCGCGCGAAAAGAATGTCGAAAAAGACATTGTTTTCCTCGCCCTCGAACTGGCGCTGGCGTCCGCCACGAAAAAGCGCTTCAGCGAGGACGCCGATGTCCGCGTGTCGATCGATCATCTGACCGGGGATCACCAGTCCATGCGCCGCTGGCAGGTCGTGGAGGACGACGCGGTGGAGGAACCGGCACGTGAGATTGCGTTGACCGAGGCATTGCAGCGCGATCCTGAAATCGGGCTGAGCGACTTCATCGAGGAAGTGCTTGAGCCGGTGGAGTTCGGGCGGATCGGAGCCCAGGCCGCCAAACAGGTGATATTCCAGAGAATACGCGATGCCGAGCGCGAGCAGATCCTGAACGATTTTCTCGAACGCAAGGAATACATGGTAACCGGCGCCATCAAGCGGATGGAGCGCGGCAATGCCATCATCGAATCCGGTAGGGTCGAAGCGATACTGCCTCGCGATCAAATGATTCCCAAGGAAAATTTGCGGATAGGCGATCGTGTGCGGGCTTATTTGTCCAGGATCGACCGGACTTCGCGCGGACCCCAGTTGATCCTGTCGCGGATTGCGCCGGAGTTTCTGATCAAGCTGTTCGAACTGGAAGTCCCGGAAATCGAGGAAGGTCTGCTGGAAATCAAGGTGGCGGCGAGAGATCCCGGCTCGCGGGCCAAGATCGCGGTCAAGTCGAACGATCAGCGCGTCGATCCGATCGGCACCTGTGTGGGCATGCGCGGTTCCCGAGTACAGGCGGTAACTGGCGAGCTGGCGGGAGAACGCGTGGATATCATTCTCTGGTCGGACGATCCGGCCACTTTTGTGATCAATGCGTTGGCTCCTGCGGAAATCAGCAGCATTCTCGTAGACGAAGAAAAGCACAGCATGGATATCGTCGTGGACGAGGATAACCTGGCGCAGGCAATCGGACGCGGAGGCCAGAACGTGCGGCTTGCGTCGGAGCTGACCGCCTGGGAGCTCAACATCATGACGATGGAAGAATCCCAGGCCAAGAATGAAGAAGAGTTTTCAGCGTTGCGCCATCTCTTCATGGAGAAGCTCGATGTGGACGAGGAGGTGGCGGATATCCTGGTGGAAGAAGGGTTTACCACCCTTGAGGAGGTGGCTTACGTGCCGCTCAGTGAGATGCTGGAGATCGAGGCGTTCGACGAGCAGACCGTTACCGAACTTCGCAACCGGGCGCGCAACGCACTTATAACCGAGGCGATCGTCAGCGAGGAAAAAGTGGAGCATATTGCGGAAGACCTGCTTGCGCTGGAAGGCATGGACGCCCAGACGGCACGCGAACTGGCGGCCAAGGGGGTCAGCACTCAGGAGGAACTGGCCGATCTGGCTGTGGATGATCTGCTGGAAATGGTCGAGATGGACGCAGAACGAGCCAGGCAATTGATCATGGCCGCTCGTGCGCCCTGGTTTGCATCGGCAGACAGGGCTTAGATTACTAAAGGTTATCAAGGTATAAATGAACGTAGAGCAATTCGCCAGCGAATTGGGCGTGCTTCCCGCAGTACTGCTGGAGCAGCTTCGGGCTGCCGGCGTCGATAAACATCTGACCGAAGACAGCCTGACGGAGAACGATAAGACCCAGCTTCTCAATTACCTGCGCAAAATCCATGGCGCCAGGGAAGAAAAAGGCCGGATCTCCCTTCCGCGCCGGCAGACATCCGAAATCAAGAAGTCGGATAGCAGCGGCAAGGCTCGCAGCATCCAGGTGGAGGTACGCAAGAAGCGTGTCTTTGTGAAAGGCGATACTGCCAGCGCGAGAAAGGCGGTCGAGCCCGCTGGCATTGCAGCGCCCTCTGGCGCCGTGCCGGTCCCCGCGCCGGTGATCGACGCCGCACAGCAGGCGTTGAGGCAGGAGGAGGCCAGAAGGCAGGCCGAGTTGATCGCGCGGCAGGCGGCAGAACTCAGGGAAAAGAAGCTGCGCCAGAAACCGGCTCCGGTGGAGGGCGCGGAAGCCGAAGCGGGCGGGTCAGCACCGGTCGAGTCTTCCGTTGCGGCTGCCGCCGCGCCGACAAGTACGGTTGCCGAGCTTTCCACGGTAGAGCCCAAAAAGGCGCCCTCCCAGCCTGCGCCCACGGAAGGCACGCTGCACAAACCCGTCGTCAAGCCGGAAGATAAGGAAGCGAAGGCTGACAAGAAGAAAAAACAGACCAAGCAGGTAGTCTGGAAGGACGACAGGGTCGACAAGCGGGGGCTCAAGACGCGTGGTGATTTATCCGGAGCCAGGGGGTGGCGCGGGCGCAGGGACAAGCACGGGAGAACGTCCTCCGAGGATCAGACATCCCATGGTTTCTCCGTGCCGACCGAACCCGTTGTCCATGAAGTGGCGGTACCCGAAACCATTTCGGTGGCTGCGCTCGCCCAGAAAATGTCCATCAAGGCCGCTGAGGTGATCAAGGCCTTGATGAAAATGGGAAACATGGTGACTATCAACCAGATGCTGGACCAGGAAACGGCCATGATCGTGGTGGAGGAACTGGGTCACGTTGCCAAGTATGCGGCGCTGGACAGTCCGGAAGCTTTTCTCACCGATACTGAACTTACTCCATCGGAAGTGACGATGGAACCCCGAGCCCCCGTTGTCACTGTAATGGGGCATGTCGATCATGGTAAAACCTCGCTGCTCGACTACATTCGGCGTACTCGTGTTGCCAGCGGCGAAGCAGGCGGTATTACCCAGCATATCGGCGCCTATCATGTGGAAACCGAACGGGGCATGGTCACGTTTCTGGATACACCGGGCCATGAGGCTTTTACCGCCATGCGCGCGCGCGGCGCCAAGGTGACCGATCTGGTGATACTGGTGGTGGCGGCTGATGATGGCGTCATGCCCCAGACCGTCGAGGCCATTCATCACGCAAAGGCTGCCAAGGTGCCGATTGTGGTGGCTGTTACAAAGATAGACAAACCGGAGGCCAATCCGGAGCGTATCAGGCAGGAACTGGTGGCGCACGAAGTCGTGCCGGAAGACTGGGGCGGCGACACGATGTTCGTCGAGGTTTCGGCAAAGAGCGGCCAGGGCATAGATGCGTTGCTGGAAAGCGCCCTGCTTCAGGCCGAAGTGCTGGAATTGAGCGCGGCAAAGGATGCTTCTGCCAAGGGGATCGTCATCGAATCGCGCCTGGACAAGGGCCGGGGGCCCGTGGCGACCATACTCGTGCAATCCGGGACATTGAAACGCGGCGATATACTCCTTGCCGGCGCGGTCTACGGCCGGGTACGGGCAATGCTCGACGAAAACGCCCGTTCCGTGGATCAGGCTGGGCCTTCCATACCGGTGGAAATTCAGGGCCTCTCGGAAGTGCCGGTAGCGGGAGAAACGGTGGTCGTGCTGGCGGATGAGCGCAAGGCGCGTGAAATTGCATTGTTCCGCCAAGGCAAGTTCCGTGACGTGCGGCTTGCCAAACAGCAGGCTGCCAAGCTGGAAAACGTATTCGAGCAGAAGGGCGAGGTCAAGGTGCTCGGACTCATCATCAAGGCGGATGTACAGGGCTCGTACGAGGCGCTGGCCCATGCGTTGCAGCGCCTGTCTACGGACGAGGTCAAGGTCAACATCATCCACAGCGGGGTCGGGGCGATTACCGAGTCCGATATCAACCTGGCCCTGGCTTCCAATGCGGTGGTAATCGGCTTCAACAGCCGTGCGGATGCGGTTGCGCGCAAGCTCATAGGTTCCACCGGAGTGGACGTGCGTTATTACAGCATCATTTACGAGGCTGTGGATGAAATCAAGGCGGCAATGTCCGGCATGATGGCTCCCGAGCGCAGGGAAAACATCACTGGTCTGGTCGAGATTCGCGAGGTTTTCCGTATATCCAGGGTAGGCGCTGTGGCTGGCTGCTCGGTCAAGGAAGGCGTCGTCAAGAGGGGCTCGCTGGTGAGACTGATACGGGATGGCAAGATCATCTATACCGGAGAACTGGATTCCCTCAAGCGGTTCAAGGACGATGTCAGGGAAGTCAGGGCGGGTTTCGAATGCGGCTTGTCGCTCAAGAATTTCAACGATATCCAGGTGGGTGATCAACTGGAAACGTATGAGATCGTGGAAGTGGCGCGCTCTCTATAACCGCTCCCGTTCATTTCATTCTGTCTGTTTGGTCGCCTGGAGGGTACCATGCCCAAGGATTATCCCCGCTCACTGCGTATTGCAGATCAGATCCAGCGTGAACTGGCCGACCTGATCCGCAATGAGCTCAAGGATCCACGTATCCACATGATTACCTTGACGGGGGTGGATGTGAGCCATGACTATGCGCATGCCAAGGTGTTCTATACGACCCTGCATGACGAGTCCGACAATTTTCTCATCCAGAACGGGTTGGAGAACGCAGCAGGTTTTTTGCGCAACCAGTTGCTGCACCGGCTAAAGCTGCGCGTCATACCGCAACTTCATTTCATCTACGATGAATCAGTTGAGCGCGGCATGCGGTTGTCACAGCTTATCGATGAGGCTGTAGCACAGGATACGGCCAAAGAACGCAGTAATGGCTGATTTCCGGTTGCCTCCGGGCGATATCCGCTTCTTTTTCGCTTGAGTTCCCGCCTGGAATCAGCGCGGGTCAAACGCCACGTCGACGGCGTCCTGTTGCTCGACAAACCCTCCGGTATCTCTTCCAACAGGGCGCTACAAGTCGCCAAAATACTCTTTGCCGCGGCCAAGGCCGGGCATACCGGTACGCTTGATCCCATGGCGACCGGCTTGCTGGTGATCTGCTTCGGCGAAGCAACCAAATTTTCCTCCTTGCTGCTCAGTGCGGACAAAACATATGAAGCAACGCTGAAGCTCGGATATGTCAGCACCACCGGGGATGCGGAAGGGGAGATTTCCCCCACCGGAGATATTCTGCCGGGGAATTTACCGCTGACACTGCCACAGGCCGGTGCTGTCCTGAAAAATTTCATCGGGCGCATCATGCAGGTGCCGCCCATGTTTAGCGCACTGAAGCATCGCGGCAAACCCATGTATGCCTATGCCCGGGAAGGCGTGGAAGTCGAGCGGGCACCGCGCGAAGTCCATATTCATGACTTGAGCATCCTCGCGCTTGCGGGCAACGAAATGCGCTTGCGCATCCGCTGCGGCACAGGTACCTATATTCGCACGCTGGCCGACGATCTGGGCAAGGCGCTGGGATTCGGGGGCGCCTATCTCACAGCGCTGCGACGGACGGCGCTCGCTGATGCGGACCTGTCGCAGGCGTATACACTGGGGGCACTTGAAGCCATGGCGCTGCCGCTGCGGGATGTCTGTTTATTGCCAGTCGACACTTTGCTGCAGAACCTTCCCGCTGCTACCCTGGATGAGGCAGCTACTGCGGTACTGCGGCAGGGACAGACAGTCTCGGTTGACAGGGCTGTAGAAGGTCAGAGGGAAGGAGCGAAGAGCCGCTTGTACGATCAGGAAGGCTGCTTTCTGGGTCTAGGCGAGATCAGGGAAGGCAGGATAGCCCCCAGGCGGCTTGTCAACCGGCGGCGTTTTTGATTGGGCCCACGCTTTCCGTTACATCCTTGCCGATACCGCGGTAACCCGTGAAGCGGCCCGATGAATCGAACATCGGTTCACCGCTGACCATCAGGTATTGCTTGGAACCATCTGCTATGATTCGGCTATAGATGAAATCGATAAAAGGCCGCCTCGCCGCGATGTTCGATTTGAATACCTCGTACTCATTCTCATTCCAGCGTGTTCCGTTTGTTTCCTTCGGTTTCCCAAGCAAATTTTCCACTGAAATCCCAAGCATGTCGAGAACGGGCCCATAAACTTTCGTAAAATTACCTTTTTCGTCCTGCTCCCAATACCAGTCGGAAGCCAGCTCAGTAAGGCGGCGGAAGCGAGCCTCGCTCTGGCGCAGCTCCTCGGTTCTTTCTGACACGGTCTGCTCGAGCTTCTTGTTGTAGTTCTCAAGTTGCTTATACAGAAGACGCACTTCCAGCATGTTGTGGATACGCGTCTGAACTTCTATCAGATCAAATGGCTTGCTGACGAAATCCTTTGCGCCGGCCTGAAGCGCGCGCAGCTTGTGTCCCGGCTGAGCAGTAATCACAAGCACGGGTAGATAGCCCACAGGTTCGAATTCCTTCAGCGCCTCCAATACCTGAAAGCCATCCATGCCCGGCATCTGTAGATCGAGAAGGACAAGGTCATGCCGATGCCGCCGGTAAAGCGTAGTCACTTCGCGCGGATTCATCGTGGAGGAAATACTGGTATAACCTGCATCGTCCAGCATCTGTTCAAGCAGGCGGACGTTGGCCTCCTGATCATCGACGATCAGGATTCTGGCGCTGAGGATGTCGGGTTTTTCGATCATTGTTCTTATTCCTTTTCACCGGCAACTGACCAATTTCTCATATTGCCCCCATTACAACTCAAATTTCGTATAAATGGTATGCTAAAAGGGTTACTTTCTCTACAGTAAATCCTTACTTATTTTTTTCCGCCCATGGATACCATCGACCCCACCGGCTTTAACTATGGAAGCGGCAAGTCCCTGAAAAGTATTGGATGGGGGTTGTCCCTGGCATTCCGCGGCATTTCGCTATCTGCCTTGGGGGCCATCTCAAGAGGTTGACTCCAAGGATACCCTCGTGGAATGGAAAAACTAGGCACTTGCCCGCGCTGAGACGCGATAGGTATTCTTGCTTGCCTGCTTCGCTTCCAGCAGAGCCGTATCTGCGTTCTTCAAAAGCGTATGGACGTCCAGTCCATTGACAGGATAAAGCCCGATCCCTGCGCTTGCAGTCATGCTGATGTTTTTTTCCTGAATTCTATAGGGGTCCGACAATGCTTTTATTATTTTTTCCGCCGCAAGGGTAACCCCGCTGACAATATTGACATGTGGCATCGCGATCACAAACTCATCACCACCAAGACGAGCTACGGTATCTTCCTCCCGCACCGAAGCAACCAACCGTGCAGCAACCAGTTTCAGGAGCAGATCGCCGATATCATGCCCCATGAGATTGTTGACCTCACCGAAGCCGTCGAGGTCAAGATATACAACTGCCATCACAGCGTTGTTCCTTTTGGCATGAACGATGGCCTGCGACACTCTCTCAATCAAAAGTCGCCGGTTGGCGAGCCCCGTCAGAGGATCATGCAGCGCCATGAATTCCTGCGATTTCGCGTAACTCTGCGCCCGCTGATGCAGCAGTCGCACCTCAAGCAGGTTATGCACGCGCGCGAGAACCTCGGCAATATCGAACGGTTTGCTGATGAAATCCCTTGCACCTGATCGAAGCGCGCGCAATTTGCAATCAGGGTTGGCGGTAACCACCAATACAGGAACATATCCGTTGGCTTCAATCTCCTTCAAGCCCTCCAGTACCTGAAAGCCATCCATGCCTGCCATTTTCAGATCCAGAAGAATCAAATCAAAATGATTTTCCCGGTGCAATTCACAAACGGCATATGGATCGGTAGTCGAGCTGACTGCCGTATAGTTCGCTGATGCAAGTATGCTTTCCAGCAGCTGAACATTTGCTTCTTGATCATCAACGATCAGAATTTTTGCCCTGAGAATATCGACTTCAGTAACCATAGTGCTGCGTGTTCATCAAGACAACATTCTTAATCGGTACAGATTGGAACCCATCCACACATAAAAAGCACAGCCGCCTGCCCAACATCTACCCGACACGGCGTGAGGCGTCATATTGCCGGTTTTTTTCAGAGCGCTCTGTGCGCTAACCCGCATAAGCGCTACGAACGAAATTTGACCTTTATGGTACGAGATTGCTATAATTTTCCCTCTGACGCGGGGTGGAGCAGTCTGGCAGCTCGTCGGGCTCATAACCCGAAGGTCGTAGGTTCAAATCCTGCCCCCGCAACCACACAATTCGACAAAAGCCCAGCTCATCAAGCTGGGCTTTTTTGTTTATAAAGCTGTGTAAAGAAATATAGTGATGAATGGGAGGTTGGGCGATTGGGATAGCACTTCTACTGAGTTGCGTCTACCGACTGTCGTAATGCGTTTGCTTCCTCGACATTTGTATTGGCTTCAATGAGGTCGAGGCGAAACGCCGCGGATAACTAAAAAAGAAAGGATCTCATAAAGTACCAGAAAAAACAAGAGCTTATTGAGGCTTACTTCAATCAGGCATGATTAACCTTCCTCCTCAAGCTAATATCCGTGTTTTCCCAGCAAAAAGTCACTTAAGATAAAAATGAGGACGAGTTTACGTGGATTTTCACAGTTGATAACCTATTTTATCATGGGTAAAATGCTCCATGAGGGGCGACCGGCGCCGAACTCAACGCAGAAGATAGGTGGGCAGTCATGAGCAATCGCTTTCTGTGGTGGGCCAAGACATGGATCGAGGAAAACATCCCTCCCGGCGCCAATTCCG
>CAZYYR010000016.1:11297-19993 GCA_964651465.1 uncultured Nitrosospira sp. | reverse complement strand
AGCACCAGTAACCCCTCTCTTACTGGTACCACCCTACACACAAAGAAACAGAAAAACAGAAACAAAGGAATAGGAGGCCAGATGCCCGACAACCCGCGCATTCCTGGACAAAAAAGGCCGCCAAGTCTAACCGGCGGCGACACTTGTGTCAAAAAAATAAAAATGAAAAAAGTGAAACGGAAATCGGTCGAGCAGGCATGATCAGCGAATTTGATGCGACCGGGAAAATGACAGGAGGCCCGCAACGGCATGCGCGGTGTACAGCCGCTCTATGCCCGACTCATTGCCAGTGCCAGATGATGGTGCCGCCTAACGAGAAAATTAGCAGAACACAGACGGCGAGCAGGACTTTCACTCGAATCCGGTAGATCTCGATCGCTTCCACAACCAGCGCATTCTGTTCCGCAAGCGATTTGATCAACTGCGCTGAAGCCTGCTGTTCGTCGCTCAGCTCGATGATTTTCGCCTCCAGAAGCCGAAGTCGCTTATCCAGCTTATCCGGGTCGGCGGAACTTTCACCGAACGGGGGCGCCGAGGAAAATCCGCTCGTATCCGTCCTTGTCGCCGCGAAAAGGTGCTTTGCAGCCTTCACGATATGAGGTGCCGATTCCAGCACGCTTCCCCATGGAATGATTTTTAATGCCGACATCCAGCCAATTGCCATGTCTCACTCCTCATTCTCAACGACGTGACTCTACTACCCCAGCTTCCCAGCACGGATTTTACATTTTCGCTATCACTCCGGCGACAGTCTCTCCAATGGCGGAAGGGGTGGGACTTATCATCACGCCCAGATCTCTCAGCATAGCCACCTTCTCCGCTGCACTCTCACCAGCGGATGAAACGATTGCACCGGCATGACCCATGCGGCGACCTTCCGGCGCAGTTAAACCGGCAATGTATGCAACCACGGGCTTGCTCATGTGCTTTTGTGCAAAGATGCCTGCCTCAACCTCCTGCGGACCTCCGATTTCCCCGATCATCACCACGACCCCGGTTTCAGGATCTTCTTCGAATTTTTCCAGAATATCCCGGTGGGAGCTGCCGATAATCGGATCACCTCCGATTCCGACGGAAGTGGAGATACCGATGCCCAACGCCCTCATCTGGTCCGCCGCTTCATATCCGAGTGTTCCGGAACGCCCGATGATGCCGACATTCCCGGGAATATAGATATGGCCTGGCATGATTCCCAGCATTGCCCGTCCCGGACTGATCGTGCCGGCACAATTGGGACCGGTCAGCACCATCCTTTGTTCAACGGGAAAGCGGCGCAGAAAGTTTTTCACCGTCATCATGTCCTGGGTGGGGATACCATCCGTGATAGCCACACAGTACCTGATTCCCGCATCCGCCGCTTCCATGATCGAATCCGCGGCGAAAGCGGGGGGGACGAATACGATGCTCGCCTCCGCTCCAACCTCCCTCACGGCATCCTTGACCGTATCGAAAACAGGCAGGCCAAGGTGCTGCAGGCCTCCTTTGCCCGGCGTCACTCCCCCCACGACTTTGGATCCATAACGGATCATATCCTGGGCATGAAAGGTGCCGATTTTCCCGGTGAAGCCCTGAACAATGATCCGGGTGCGCTCGTCGATTAAAATTGCCATGTGTATCCTTTCGCATTTACAGTCATTACGCAACCGCCTCGTTACGCGCCTGCACTACCTTGTGCGCCGCCTCCGCAAGGGTTTCCGCCGTGATGATGGGCAAGCCGCTTTCCGCAATGATCCGTTGCCCTTCCGCAACGTTGGTGCCGGATAGCCGCACGACCAGAGGAACATTCATGTCAATGTTTTTCACGGCCTGCACCACGCCTTCGGCAATCCAGTCGCACCGGTTGATTCCGGCAAATATGTTGACCAGTATGGCCTTCACCCCCTTGTCGGCCAGAACGAGACGAAACGCTTTTTCCGTGCGCTCCGCCGAGGCGCCGCCGCCCACATCAAGAAAATTGGCTGGCTCCCCGCCCGCAAGCTTGATCATGTCCATCGTTGCCATGGCCAATCCTGCTCCATTGATCATGCAGCCGATGTCTCCCTTCAAGCCGACATAGCTGAGCCCATGATCGGCAGCAGCGACCTCGCGCGTATCTCCCTGGGTCTTGTCACGCAACTCCGCAATTTCGTGCCGGCGGAACAGAGCGTTATCGTCGAAGCTCATCTTGGCATCCAGCGCGATGAGATCGCCTCCGGCTGTCACGACCAGCGGGTTGATCTCCAGCATGCTGGCATCGAGATCACGAAATGCCCGGTAACAGCCTCTTATGGTCTTGACGGCATGGCCCAGTTGCGCTGCTTCCAGTCCGAAGGCAAAAGCCATCTCCCGTGCCTGAAAATCCTGCAGGCCCACGGAAGGCTCTACATGAATCTTCTTGATGGCAGCCGGGTTGGTTTCGGCCAGCTCCTCGATCTCCATTCCTCCCTGACCGGAGCCCACTATGACCACGCGGTCGGTGGCGCGATCGATCAGAAAACAGAGGTACATCTCCTTTGAGATCTCGGTCCCCGCCTCGATATAGACGCGCGAGCACAGCTTGCCTGCCGGACCGGTCTGGCGGGTCACGATTTCCTTTCCGAGCAATTCCTCTGCTGCCGCTTCAACCTCATCGTGCGTTTTGCAAACCTTTATCCCTCCAGCCTTGCCTCGGCCACCGGAGTGGATCTGGGCCTTTACCACCCAGACATCGCCTTCGATCTCCCTGGCTCGCTGCACGCTCTCTTCCGGGCTGTACGCCAGACCGCCCTCCGCGATCCTGATGCCGTATTTCACCAGAATCTCTTTTGCCTGATACTCGTGTATATCCAATGCATCACCTTGTGGTTGTCAAAAAATAACTTTCTGAAGATCTCCTCCGGATCCCGGACCCAGGCTGCCGTCGAGAACCATCGAACCAGCAGGGCAGCAAGCCGGTCGGCACGAATGGTCTAAGGGAACGAGCTTCTTTCGACAGCAACCCGGGTTCGGACGCCTTTCGGTAAACCCTGAAAGGCAGAAAAAAAGGCCGCTGAGGCGGCCAGAAAGAGTCAAAGAGTCGTCAGGCGGCTTTGGCGTCAATTGCCTCAGCCATTCTGACGACATTGTTCGCCATTCTTGCCGAGGCCGCATCGATCAGCCGGCCATCCAGTGCTGCCGCGCCTTTTCCTTGTGCAGCAGCTTCTTCCAGGGCGGCCAGGATGCGCTGCGCTCTCTGGATTTCCGCGGCGGGCGGCGTAAACACTTCATTTGCCAGCGTGATCTGTGATGGATGGATCGCCCATTTGCCTTCACATCCCAGCGCGGCGGCCCTTCTTGCCGCTGCCGTAAAGCCGTCCGGATCCTTGATGTCACCAAAGGGCCCGTCGATCGGCCGCAAACCGTAGGCCCGGCAGGCTACGGTCATGCGGCTGATGGCAGCATGCCACTGGTCTCCGGGGTAATCCGGATTGAGTCCCCCGATGTTGGTTGTTCTGGCGCGATTGCTCGCGGCATAATCCGCAACCCCGAAATGCAGCGCTTCAAGACGGCCGGGCGCACCGTTACGAGCGATATCCTCCACGTTCGCCATGCCCAGGGCCGTTTCGATCAGGGCTTCGATACCGATCCTGTTTTTCAGTCCCTGCTGCATCTCCAACTGATTGAGCATGGCCTCGACCATGTAGACGTCGGCATACACCCCAACCTTGGGAATCAATATGGTATCCAGCTTTTCCCCTGCCTGCTCGACCACATCCACGACGTCGCGGACCATATATTGGGTATCGAGGCCGTTTATCCGCACGGAAACCGTTATGCCATGCCCCTTCCAGTCGAGGTCATTGAGCGCTTCGACAATATTTTTACGGGCCGACACCTTGTCGTCCGGAGCAACCGCGTCTTCCAGATCAAGAAAAACAAAATCCACGCCGCTTTTCAGCGCCTTCTCGAACATCCCGGGATTCGAGCCTGGGACGGCCAGTTCGCAACGTTGCACACGCAGCATGGAAGCTTCATATAGGGTATGACTCATTTGCGCCTTCCTTCTGATTATTGAATTGGAGTGTATTCGTGAGCGCCATGCGGTGCCTCGCGTACATCCATACGGGCCGACTGAGCGGAAACGGTAGAGCTGTCTCTTATTATTGTCAAATCCTGCTATTTTACTTTCGCGGGCGGGAATGTTCAATTTATTACTGATTTATTACCGGGAAGGGGAGAAAAGGATGAGCTATGCGTCGCCACATAGCGACGTTGGAGCTGCATTTTTCCGCCCCCGTTTCTTCCTCTCCCGGTTCCCTGATCCTTCCGTCGTGCCTGGCTCCGCAGCCTATCTCTTCCCGCTGCGTTTCTGATATTTCGATACGGCTCTGTTATGCTCCGCCAGGTTATCGGAAAAATGAGACTCGCCATTTCCCTTTGAAACAAAATATAGGGCCTTGGTCCGGGCAGGGTTGAGCGCGGCATGGATAGAAGCGAGCCCCGGCAGGGCAATGGGAGTGGGCGGAAGGCCCGGGCGCGTATAGGTATTGAACTCCTGATCCTGCGTCAGGTCCTTTTTGCGGAGATTTCCGTCGAATTTGTCGCCTAGCCCGTAGATGACCGTGGGATCCGTCTGCAGCAGCATCCGCAGCCGTAACCGGTTGATGAATACGCCTGCGACCATCGCACGATCGCTTTCCCGGCCGGTCTCTTTCTCGACGATCGAAGCAAGAATCAGTGCCTGGTAAGGATCGGTAAGCGGCAGGTCCGCCGCACGTCCGGCCCATGCGGTGGCCAGATGGCTCTGCATTGCATGGTAGGCTCGCTTCAATATTGCAAGATCGCTGCTTCCCCGCGCAAAAAAATAGGTATCGGGGAAAAACAGCCCTTCCGCGGCACGCTCATCCGCACCTATCAACTGCAGGATTTTTGCATCGCTCATTCCCGCGGTATCGTGCCGGACCGCCGGGTGCTCATCCAGAAACCGCCTTACCTGGGAAAAGGTCCAACCCTCTATGAGTCTGATTTCGCTCTGGGTAATGTCCCCGCTGGTGATACGCTTCAGCAACTGCAGGGGCGAAATGCCGGCGGTAATTTCATAATCTCCGGCCTTGACCGAAGAGGCAGTTCCAGTCAGCCGCGACAGAAGGATGAATGTCCAGTCATCGGACAAAGCGCCCGCATCGGCCAATTGCCTGGCCACGCTTTTCAGGCTGCTGCCCTGCTCGATCGAAAATTCGAAAGGAATGGCCGGGGGATGAACAGGCAGGTTGATCCGGTAGAAAAACCAGCTGCAGAATGCAACGACCCCGAGAAGAATCAGGAGAAATATGCGCTTTAGCGTACGATATGCCACAACGGCAGGTATCAGACCTTGCGAAAGATCAGCGTGCCGTTGGTACCGCCAAAACCGAAAGAATTCGACATGGCCACATCGATTTTCATTTCCCGCGCCGTATTGGCCACGTAATCCAGATCACACTGCGGATCCTGATCGAAGATATTGATCGTCGGGGGAGAAATCTGATGACGGATGGCCAGTGCGGAAAATATCGCCTCTACCCCGCCTGCAGCGCCCAGTAAATGACCGGTCAGGGATTTTGTGGAATTGACGACCAGTTTTTTTGCATGGTCTCCGAAGCAGCGCTTCACTGCGACGGTTTCCGCAATATCGCCCAGCTGCGTCGATGTTCCGTGTGCATTGATATAACCCACTTCCGCTGCATCGATGCCCGCGTTTTTCAGGGCGTTGGTCATGCAGCGCGCCGCGCCCTCCCCGTCCTCGGACGGTGCCGTCATATGATAGGCATCGGCGCTCATACCGAACCCCGCTAGCTCCGCATAAATCTTCGCGCCACGGCGTCGGGCATGCTCCATTTCCTCCAGAACCAGGGCTCCCGCCCCTTCACCCAGCACAAAGCCATCCCTGTCTTTGTCCCATGGACGACTGGCAGTAGCCGGATCGTCATTGCGGCTGGACAGGGCCCGAGCGGATGCAAAACCTCCAACGGCCAGGGGAGTGACGCAGGATTCCGCCCCGCCCGCCACCATCACGTCCACATCCCCGTATTCGATGAGCCGTGCCGAATCACCAATACAATGTGTCGCGGTCGTGCAGGCAGTTACGATGGCAAGGTTGGGTCCCTTGAATCCATACAGGATGGAGAGGTTGCCCGCGATCATGTTGATGATGGTGCTGGGGATGAAGAACGGCGAAATCTTGCGCGCTCCGCTGGCATGATAGATATCATGCATACTTTCGATCATCGGCAGGCCACCGATGCCGGAACCGATGTTCACGCCGATCCGCTCGGCGTCCAGACCGGCTTCGGCTATGCTGTCTAAGCCTGCGTCTCTGACTGCCTGTATGCCGGCAGCCATGCCGTAATGAATGAAAACATCCATCCGGCGCGCCTCTTTGGAAGAAATATAGTCCGTGATTTCGAAATCTTTCACCTCTCCTGCTATCCGGGAGGCAAACGCAGAAGCATCGAAACGGGTGATTCGGGTAACGCCGGATTTTCCGTCGATAATGTTGGCCCATGCATCTGAAACAGTGTTCCCGACTGGCGAAATAATGCCTAGGCCGGTGATGACTACCCTACGCTTGGACAAATTGGCTCCGATATGGGGTATGCTTCAAGCAATCAGTTGGTGTGAGAATTGATGTAATCGATGGCCTGCTGAACCGTATTTATTTTTTCCGCCTGCTCGTCTGGAATTTCGCACTCGAATTCTTCTTCAAGCGCCATGACCAGCTCCACGGTATCCAGGGAATCGGCGCCCAGGTCATCCACGAAGGAAGACTCATTCTTGACGTCGGCCTCGTTTACACCCAGCTGCTCAGCCACGATTTTTTTTATCCGCTGCTCTACATTTTCCATCTAGATACCCTCTCCATAAGAAAAATGCCGCCATTCTAGCAAGTTTTCAATATTAATAATATCCGAACGCTTCAAACCCGATAAGCCGACGGGAGCAACCGCATCGGCCATTTCTGCTGCGCAGCGGCCGGATGGCGACAACTGCTTCGGGGGATCGCGGAACGCGTGAATCTGCCGAACAACGAACCGGAGTTAAAGCTGTTTTCCGATCAATCCATGAGCATGCCGCCATTCACATGAAGGGTGGTGCCGGTGATGTAACCGGCAGCCGGTGAAGCGAGAAAGCCCACTGCCGCTGCCACCTCTTCGGCACGTCCCAGCCGGCCCGCCGGTACTTGCTGGAGCAGGATCTGCTGCTGTTTCTCGGTGAGAGAGCGGGTCATATCCGTAGTGATGAACCCGGGTGCGACGCAGTTGACCGTGATATTGCGGCTTCCCACCTCGCGCGCCAATGACTTGCTGAATCCGAGCATGCCGGACTTCGCTGCGGCGTAATTGGCCTGGCCCGCGTTACCCATGGCGCCTACCACTGACGAGATATTGATGATGCGCCCATAACGGACTCTCATCATCGATCGCAGCACGGCACGGCTCATGCGAAAAACCGACTTGAGATCGGTTTCCATGATTTCATCCCATTCCTCATCTTTCATGCGCAGAACCAGGTTGTCACGCGTGATGCCTGCATTGTTCACCAGTATCGCGATCTCTCCGAACTGTTCCTGCACTTCCTTGATCACGCTCTCCATCTGGGCCACGTCGTTTACGTTCAACGTCAGACCGATACCCTTGTGACCGGCCTCTCTCAGATAACTGCTGATCAGTTGCGCCCCGTTCTCGGAGGTGGCAGTGCCGATCAGCGTCGCACCCTGTCTGGCCAGTTCAAGAGCGGTGGCCCGGCCGATACCCCTGCTGGCACCAGTTACCAGTGCTATTTGATTTTGCAACATCGTTTTCCATTAAGTTCAGTCAAGATCAATACATACCAGCGGCACGTCCCGAAACCGGGGTATGCCTTCATGCACCCCGCAATATGCTCTCCGCATGGCGCAGCGCTGTATCGTCGGCAAGCGCCAGGCTCTGCAGGCGGGCATCTATGCGCTTGCCCAGGCTGGACAGCACTTTGCCCGGGCCGCATTCCACTACGTGGGTCACACCGGCTTCAGCGAAAGAGCGGATGGTATCCGTCCAGCGCACCGCACCGGACAATTGCCATAACAGGACCCGCCTGATGGAGTCGGGATGGTCATGCTGCTGCACATCCGCATTGTGCAACAAGGGAATCTCGGGAGGCCGCAAGGCAATAGCGGCCAGCCGCTGCGCCATTTTTTCCGCTGCGGGACGCATCAGGGAACAATGTGAAGGGATGCTCACAGGCAGCATGACGGCCCGTTTTGCTCCCCTTGACAGTGCGGCTTCCATCCCGCGCTCCACCATGTGCCGGTGACCTGCGATCACGATCTGGCCAGGAGAATTGAAATTCGCGGGTTCCAGTATACCTTCCGCAGGATTCGTGATCTCATCGCATAGTTGACGGATCCCTTCATCCTCGAGACCCAGAATTGCGGCCATAGCGCCGGCCCCCTCGGGAACCGCCTGCTGCATGACCTCCCCCCGATATCGCACCAGCGGCAGTGCCTCGGCAAACGGGAGCGCACCGGAGGCGACCAGCGCCGTGTATTCGCCCAGGCTGTGACCGGCCATGAATGCCGGTTTCATATGGATGAGGCTCCGGAAGGCACGATAAACGGCAACGCCCGCCGCCAGCATCAATGGCTGAGTGTTGATGGTGGAATCGATCCGCTCAGCGGGACCATCGCTGACCATCGCCCAGAAATCCTCGCCGAGGACATCCGATGCTTCGGCAAACGTCTC
>CAZYYR010000016.1:0-11197 GCA_964651465.1 uncultured Nitrosospira sp. | reverse complement strand
CACCCCGGTTTTGCAGCGGTGTTACCATTGAATCAGCACAGCTCCCCAGGTAAATCCCCCTCCCACGCCTTCCAGCAGCACATGCTGACCAGGCTGGATGCGGCCGTCCCGCACCGCGATATCCATCGCCAGCGGGATCGAGGCGGCAGACGTGTTGCCCTGTTTGTCCAGGGTGGTGACCACCTTCTCCATCGGTATCCCCAGTTTTCTGGCAGTGGAAGCAATGATACGGATATTGGCCTGATGAGGAATCAGCCAGTCCACATCAGATGGCAGCAAATGGTTTTCAGCCAGGGCCTCGTGCACGACTTCTTCCAGGACCTTGACCGCGAACTTGAAAACCGCATTGCCTTCCATCATCACGAAGGGTGTGCCCTCCACCTTACCCCGCGCGAGATGGCCGGGCGCGGAAAGAATACTGTTGTGACTGCCGTCCGCATGCAAATGGCTCGAAACGATTCCGGGGCAATCGCTTCTGGACAGCACCGCCGCCCCCGCACCGTCGCCGAACAGCACGCACGTGCTGCGGTCACTCCAATCGAGTATGCGCGAATAAACTTCTGTACCCACAACCAGCGCCTTACGGCATTTTCCTGCGCGTATATACATATCGGCAGTGGTAAGCCCGTATATGAAACCGCTGCAAACCGCCTGGACGTCGAACGCTATACAATCCCGAATCCCCAGCTTATTCTGCAGAATGCACGCGGTGCTCGGAAAAATCATGTCCGGGGTCGTCGTTGCGACGATGATCAGGTCGATTTCTGCCGGGTCGATTGTCCCGGCTTCGATCGCTTTGCGGCTGGCGTGGAGCGCCAGGTCGCTAGCCATCTCATGGTCAGCCGCAATATGACGCTGCTCGATACCGGTGCGCGTGCGTATCCATTCGTCGCTGGTATCCACCATGCGTTCCAGATCCTGATTGGTGAGGACTTTTTCCGGCAGATAGCTGCCCGTCCCGATGACCCTGGAATAGATCATGCCGTTCTCTCTTCGACTGCGGAACCGGAATAGAGAGAGGGGGATCTGGGCTGATGCGCAAGCTGCGCCACGCGTTCGCTGATATGACGCAGCATGCCGCCGCGAACTTCATCCACTGCACGTCCGATGGCAAACCCGAATGCATGTCTGTCAGCGGAGCCGTGGCTCTTGATGACGATGCCGCGCAATCCCAGCAGGCTCGCCCCATTATAGCGGCGGTGATCGACACGCCGCTTGAACGCCTTGAGGATAGGCCGGGCGACGACCCCGGCCAGACGGGTAAGCGCATTGCGCCGGAATTCCTCGCGCAGATAAGTAGAAAGCATTTGCGCTACGCCTTCCGAAGTCTTCAGGGCCACGTTGCCAACGAAACCATCACACACAACCACGTCCGTCGTTCCCTTGTAAATGTCGTCGCCTTCGATATTGCCGTAAAAATTGAGTCCGCTGTCGCGCAGCAATTCCGCCGCCTGCTTCACCACCTCGTTGCCCTTGATTTCTTCTTCGCCAATATTCAGCAAACCGACGCTCGGCCTATCCTTGTTTTCAACGCTGGATACAAGGGTGGCGCCCATTACCCCGAACTGAAGCAGATGCTCGGCGCTGCAATCCACGTTCGCGCCCAGATCGAGTACATAGGTATGGCCTCTCATCGTGGGCAGAACCACCGCCAAGGCAGGCCGATCGATACCGGGAAGCGTTTTCAGCACAAATCGGGAAGTCGCTATCAGTGCGCCGGTGTTGCCCGCGCTGATACAAGCCTGGGCTGCACCGCTCTTGACCAGATCGATGGCCACCCGCATCGAGGAATCCTTCTTGCCGCGCAACGCCAGCGCAGGCGATTCGTCCATGCCCACGACTTCGCTTGCCGCATGCACCCTCACGCGAGTACCGGGTTCAAGCTTGACAGCACGCATTTCGGATTCGATAGCGTCGGGCAACCCCACCAGGATGATATCGGTTTCGGGATCGCGATGAAGATACTCGGCGACGGCGGGGACCGTCACGTGAGGGCCGTGATCACCACCCATGCAGTCCACGGCTACGGTGATATTCAATTTCGACGCCCTTGAGGCTTGAATGAATTACGGCGGCACAGTGGCTGGAAGGCGAATTCAGTCCTCCTTCGTTTTGACGACCTTTCTTCCGCGATAGTATCCTTTCGGACTGATGTGGTGACGCAAGTGAACTTCGCCTGTACCGGGGTCTACAGTCAACGGCGCACCGGTCAGAAAATCGTGCGAACGATGCATGCCACGCTTCGATGGGGACTTCTTGTTTTGCTGGACTGCCATGGATTCAGCTCCTCATGTTTTCAATGCGATTTTTTCAAAGCCGCCAGAGCGGCCAAACCTGCAAAGGGTGTTCCTTCATTTGCGCGACCGTATCCATCATTGCCGCCCTCGACGATCGCGCATTCTCCCTCTCCGTGCCGCGGAGAAGAAGGCAGGCTCAGGATGAGCTCATCCTCGATCAGTGTCAAAATATCCAGATCATCCCCCGCCAATATGCAGTCGACCGCTTCATCTTCATCGAGGCGGGAAAGCTCGGTCTCGTCCTTCGCCAATAGCAGGCTGGCGGTGATGCCCAGCACATGTACGAGCGTCCCCAGGCAGCGCTGGCACCGGAGATTGATGGAACCGTGAATTTCGATTCGAAGGACGGACTTGCCTTCCTCATCCAGGGCACCGGCGATCCCGTACTGCAGACTGCCAGGATCATCCGTAAGGTAATCCTGCAGGCGCAACAACTCGGAAACCGCTATTTTACCATGGTGTGTCCTGGCATTACGGGCAAAATCAAGCGCATCTATAACGGGCAGCATCGCCATGAGGACAAATCTTCCGGAAATCGCAGCGGCAGCCAGGGGCGGCGGCCAATTTCCGCTCGCACCATTCTATTGACAGACGAACCAGCGGCTGGGATTGGCATCCTTCAGCCACCACGTTCTCATCTGGCAAATATGTATGTTTAGTATTAGAATCTGGCCGCAAATATACGGCGCGCATAATATATTTTTTGCCCCCGAGTGTCAAAGCACACAGGATCAGCCGTGAAACCACAACAGATTGCCACAAAGCTTGTTCTGGGCTCCAGTTCCATCTACCGCCGGGAACTGCTCCAGCGCCTCCATATTCCGTTCGAGATCGACAATCCGGATGTCGATGAGACCCCACTCGATAACGAGAGCCCGGACGTCACTGCTGTCCGTCTTGCCGCCGCCAAGGCGCGCGCCGTTGCGCTGGCTCATCCCGACGCACTGATCATAGGAGCGGACCAGGTGGCAGTACTGGAAGGAGCTCAACTGGGCAAACCGCTGAACCGGCACAACGCAGCCGGGCAGCTGCGCCTGGTTCGCGGGAAAGAAGTTGTATTCCATACCGCGCTGTGCCTGCTCAACGGCCAAACCGGCTATATGCAGACCGGGCTTGTCTCTTCCCGGGTAAAGTTCCGGCAATTGACGGATCGGCAGATCGAAAATTATCTCGACAAGGAACAACCCTATCACTGCGCGGGAAGTGCCAAGCTGGAAGGATTGGGCATTGCGCTGATCCAGCAGATCGTCAGCGACGATCCGAGCGCGCTGATCGGACTTCCGCTGATCGCGCTGGTATCGATGCTGGCGCAGGAAGGCGTCACAATCGTGTGAGCACAGGGACGCTTTACCTCATCCCTGCCCCGCTGGGCAGCGGCGACGATTCCTGGACGATTCCACCCGCTGTCCGGCTGCGCATAGCGGGGCTTGATTCCTTTATTGTCGAACATCCAAAGGCGGCCAGGCATTTCCTGAAGCAGATCGGAAGCGCCCTTCCCTTGCAGCTCATCGACATGCAGGTGCTGGACGAGCACACCCGTCCCTCGGAGTTCGAAAAATTGCTTGCGCCGGTTCTCGCAGGAAAGGATGTGGGCCTGCTTTCTGAAGGAGGCTGCCCGGCCGTGGCGGATCCCGGCGCAGGCCTGGTGCGCCTTGCTCATCGAAACAATATTCGCGTCATCCCGCTGGTGGGGCCGTCCTCCATCTTACTGGCGCTGATGGCCTCCGGACTGAACGGCCAGCGCTTTGCATTTCATGGCTACCTGCCCGTGGACCCGGACAGGCGCGGCAGGAAGATAGGCGAACTGGAGAAGGAATCGATCATGCGCGATCAGACCCAGATTTTCATCGAGACGCCTTACCGCAACCAGAAACTGCTCGGAGCTACCATCCGCGCATGCAGCGAGGATACTCTTCTCTGCGTTGCAGCCGACCTCACTTTGGCGAGCGAATCCATTTCCACCAGAACGATCGGCGAGTGGGCACGTACACTACCCGATCTTCATAACAGGCCCGCAATTTTCCTGTTGTATGCCCAGGGATCGACCAATCGATCTTTCAGGGGACAATCACGTCCCGCACCGTAAAAACATCGCAGGACATCTACTGTAATCCCCAGCCCGCCGCCGAACCGGTCAGCGTTTCGGCCGCCACGGCCCCGAAGCGCCGCGCGAAACGTTCCGTCAATCCTTCGCGTGTCGTGTAGTCGACGATGTTTTCGGCCTTGATGATTTCCCGCGCCACGTACTCTGCGCTGCCGAAAGCGTCGGCAAGGCCCAGTTCTATGCTTTTCTGCCCGGTCCAGACCTTCCCGCTGAATATGTCCGGCTCCGCTTTCAGCCGATCGCCCCTGCCCTGCTGCACCACCTGAATGAATTGTCCGTGAATCTCGTTCAGCATCTTTCTGGCATATTCCTCCTGCCCGGGAATGGCAGGGGAGAATGGATCGAGGAAAGCCTTGTTTTCCCCAGCCGTCAGCAGGCGTCTTTCGATGCCGAGCTTTTCCATTGCATCGGTAAAACCGAATCCATTCATCAGCACCCCGATAGAACCTACCAGGCTGGCTTTGTCCACATAAATCCTGTCGGCGGCAGCGGCAACATAGTAGCCGCCTGACGCACAGATATCCTCCACTACCGCATAAAGCGGTATGTCGGGATACTCGGCGCGCAGACGCCGGATCTCGTCGTTGATATAGCCTGCTTGCACCGGACTTCCCCCGGGGCTGTTGATACGCAGAATCACACCCTGCGTTTTTGCGTCCTTGAATGCACTCTGCAAGCCCGCCGTAACGTTGTCGGCGCTACTGAGGCCATCGGGAGCGATCACGCCGCGCAGATCGACCAGGGCAGTATGTTTGCGGGACATGGAAAGATCGCCTTCCCCCAGCCAGCCCAGCGCAAAAAACAGAAGAATGAACAGATAGAAAAAAGTCAGGGATTTGAAAAAAATTCCCCATTGGCGTGTCCGCCTCTGTTCCTGCAACGAAGAGAGCACCAGCTTTTCAAGTACCTGCTTCTCCCAGGTTTCGTCGTGTTTTTCCAGATCAGCCATTATTTCGGTCCTTCAATCGTTCAACCATGTGGCAATCTCCTCATTCTCTCACACCCCCGCTTCTTTTTCCCCAGCGCACCTGTCAGGAATAGTACATTCATGGCATCCGGGTACCGGCAGACTCCTGACAAGGGAAAAAGAGGATGAGGGATAAGAGTCAGGGTGGCGTGTTGCGCAAGGGCTTGGCGGCATCCAGATCCTGCAAAAACCCGTTCAAATCGTCAGCCAGGGGCGCTTCGAGGGAAAGTTTGCAGCCCGAGACCGGATGGATGGCTTCGACCCCGGCGGCATGCAGAAACATGCGGGCGAGACGAGCGCCGCTGCAGCGCCGCGCCAGTTCCCTGTTCAGCGCGAAATCTCCGTACTTGTCGTCCCCCGCGATGGGAAAACCCAGATGGGCGAGGTGGACACGAATCTGGTGGGTGCGGCCCGTTTTCAATTCGGCCTCCAGCAGGCTGAAATCCTGCCAGGATTTCCGAAGCATGAAAACAGTACGAGAAGCCATGCCGCTACCCTTATTCCCCTCATTCCCCTTATTCCCGCTTTCGGGAACCACGATCACCCTCCGCTCCCCTCCCGGTGTCACGTATTTATGCAGCGGCAGCCTCACATCCTGGCGCGCGTTGCGCCAGTTACCCTTCACCAGCGCGAGATAATGCTTCCTGACTTTTCCCTCGCGCAATTGCCGATGAAGATCGACCAGCGCCGCCCTGCTCTTCGCCAGAAGCAGAACGCCGGAAGTTTCCCGATCGAGGCGATGAACCAGCTCCAGAAACTTCCACTCGGGATGCTGACTCCGCAACTGTTCGATTACCCCGAAACTGACGCCGCTGCCGCCATGCACGGCCATGCCGGAAGGCTTGTTGATCACGATCAGCGCGTCGTCTTCGAACAGGATTCCGAAAGAAACATGGTCCTTGATGGGCTTCTTGCCGCCCGATACCTGTTTTTCCTCCATCCTTACCGGCGGTATGCGTACTGCGTCGCCCAGCTGAAGATGATAGCCTGCGCTGATGCGCCTGCTGTTGAGCCGAACCTGCCCGCTGCGCAACAGCTGATAAATATGACTCTTCGGTACGTTCTTCAGGTACTTTATCAGGAAATTGTCGATCCGCTGCCCCTGGCTGTCTTCGCCGATAATCTTCGTAACGACGGGGCACGGGGGATTTGAGGGATTCGGAGGAAATCCTTTGCGTAAATCCTTAAGTCTACTTATACTTGCCAATTCAGGGTTCCAGCCTGTCCTTTATCCGGTGCATGAGATGATGGCGCTGTCGATGGGATCTTTCCGAAGGACGAGGGCCCAACCCCGAGATCTGGTTAACTTCGCTCACCAATAAAGTAGCGATGGTAATGGATTTGCGCGCTCAAAGCACACGTCGATTTCAGTTTTCAGTTTCGTAACGCCTGCGGCATGCAGTCTTGATCGAAATCTGATTGACACTTAATTTTTCTGGCCCTGCTTGCCAGGCGAAAAGCAGGGCCACACCGTGACACGCCAGAGAAATAGTCATCTTATAACCAGCGGAAGCTTCGCATATGATCAAGTTGTCCGACTAAAGCTCGTATACGCCGCGTAAGGGGCGTCCTCTTTCGCGCGTAGGCTGTCTGCCCGTGACCAGAGCGCGGGAGGCATAAAATGAAACGCATGTTATTCAATGCGACACAGCCGGAAGAACTGCGTGTCGCCATTGTCGATGGTCAAAAACTGATCGATCTCGACATTGAATCCGCCGGCAAGGAACAACGCAAGAGCAATATCTACAAGGGCGTCATCACACGCCTCGAGCCCAGTCTTGAAGCCGCCTTCATCGAGTATGGCGGCGAGAGGCATGGCTTTCTGCCGTTCAAGGAAATCTCCCGCTCCTATTTCAAGGACAGCTCGGACCCTGCGCGTACCCGGGCGCAGGACGCGCTTCGCGAAGGCCAGGAGCTTATCGTTCAGGTAGACAAGGATGAGCGCGGCAGCAAAGGGGCCGCGCTTACCACCTATATTTCCCTCGCTGGTCGCTACCTGGTGCTGATGCCCAACAATCCGCGCGGCGGCGGCGTCTCGCGACGCATAGAAGGCGAAGAGCGCGCGGAACTGCGCGACGTGATGTCGCATCTGAACATCCCTTCCGGCATGAGTATCATTGCCCGGACTGCCGGAATAGGACGAACCGAGGAAGAGCTTCAATGGGACCTCAACTACCTGCTGCAACTGTGGCGAGCCATCGAAGACGCTTCCAGAAGCCAGAGCGGCGCCTTCCTGATCTACCAGGAAAGCAGTCTCGTCATACGCGCGATACGCGACTATTTCAATCAGGAGATTGGCGAAATCCTGATCGATACGGAAAGCATCTACGAACAGGCGTGCCAGTTCATGAGCCACGTCATGCCGGCCAATGTCAGCCGCGTCAAACTCTATCGTGACGATGTACCATTGTTTTCACGCTTCCAGATCGAGCACCAGATCGAAACGGCCTATTCCCGGCAGGTCACGCTGCCTTCGGGCGGTGCAATCGTGATCGACCACACGGAAGCACTGGTCTCGATAGACGTGAACTCGGCACGCGCCACGCGCGGTTCCGATATCGAGCAGACAGCGCTGAATACAAACCAGGAAGCGGCGGATGAAATTGCCCGGCAACTGCGCCTGCGCGATCTGGGTGGACTCGTGGTCATCGACTTCATCGACATGGAAGTCGCCCGTAACCAGCGCGAGGTGGAAAACCGGTTGCATGAAGCGCTACGTTATGACCGGGCCCGCGTACAGATGGGGAAAATCTCTCGTTTCGGCCTGCTGGAATTGTCCCGGCAGCGCCTGCGCCCTTCGCTGGGCGAGAGCAGCTACATTTCCTGCCCCCGCTGCCACGGCACGGGCCATATTCGGGGAACGGATTCCTCTGCCCTGCATATTCTCCGGATCATCCAGGAAGAGGCGATGAAAGAAAACACCGCCGTCCTTCATGCCCAGGTACCGGTTGATGTGGCGACTTACCTGCTGAACGAGAAACGCTCGGAAATCCACGCCATCGAGGCGCGCCTGAAGGTAAGCGTCGTGCTGATCCCGAATATTCACCTGGAAACGCCGAATTACAGCGTTACCCGGCTGCGTCATGATGACGTGAAGCTTGGCGAAGCCCATACCAGCTACCATCTGGTGGAAAAGCCGCTCCAGGAGATCCCCCTGCCTTTGACCGCGCAGGAAGCACGGCCGGTACGTCAGCAAGCTGCCGTACGGGGAATTACCCCGGCGCAGCCCGCGCCGGTGCGCGAACATGCGCTGCAACAGCAGCCCGTGCAACTGTCCTTGCTGGACCGGATATTCAACTGGTTCAAGCAGGGGGGGAGACCAGAACAGCCTGTGCGTCCGGCACAAGCAACATCCGGCGCACCACGGGCCGAACGGATGAACGGCAGAAGAGATCGGGATCGGGGACGCGAGGGGTACGATGGCGCGCATGAAAAAGTTGCGCGCCCGGGCCAGCGAGCGCGAGATGATCGCAGCGCCCAAACCACCAGTGCCACCGGCGCCACCGGCGCCACCGGCACAGTGAGCCAGACGCGAGATGCTGTGTCCCAGCGTCCGGATCGTGGCGATTCAAAGCCTCAGGGCGAGCGGAGCGCACAGAAAAAACCTCCGCGACCCCAGCGTGAGGACAAAATCCGCGCGGCCCTCAAGTCTTCTCCGGAAGACCAGGCTGTGCCGGAAGAACTGGCTCAGGTGGCTCAGGCAGGGCAGGCGGGACAGGGAGAGGACGGCGGAAGGCGGAGGCGGCGCGGAGGAAGGCAGCGTGACCGTGAACGCACGGAGCGGACACCCAGGGAAGTCCGGGAGGAGGCAAAAGTCGCTGAGCCGGGGCAGGCAGCGGATGAGGCGGTACGTGAGGATAAACCGCTCGTCCCCACCCCCGCGCTGGAAATCGCTGTCGCATCGCTGACGGAAACATCCGCGCTCGTTCTGGGTTCGTCGGGCCTGGAAGCGGACAACCTGTCGCAGTCCGGAAATGAATCTCCTGCCGAGTCCGTGCCTGTTTTACCTGAGGATGGCGATGCCGCTTCCGCTTTGGTTCTGGAAACAAAAACACCGGAAGGGCCGGCAGCGCTGACGTCGGCGTCGTTATCGCCTGGTCCGGAGACGGTTGTACCGCATCCGGAGCGGGCACCCCACGCGGAACTTCCCGCAAAATCCTCGGCTGAGGTATCAGAGGTATCTGAGACGGCCCCTACCGCATCATCCCTGTCAGCACCCTCTCAGGAAACGGATGAAACGGAATATCGCGACCAGGCAACATTCATCGAAGAAGCGCGTTCAGTACCGGAGCAGGAGGAAATCCGGATACCCTCGCCTGCACAGGCAGCCGAGCCCCTGAATCTCGGTGAGAGCGGGCTGATCATGATTGAAACGCTTCCCGAAAAAATAAAATCTGCTTCAAACGGTGAGGAAGCGAAGACCACGCTTCCGGCACGGCGAAGGAAAAGGACGCCTCCGGCAGCAGTTGCTCAGCAGGAGCCTCTGGTGCAGGTGGAAACACAGAAGTAGGCTCAGGCCTGCGTTCAAAAAAAGCGGGGCAAATTGCCCCGCTTTTTATTTTTCTATTCCCAACCAGCGCCATGACTGTCTGTTCGTGGTCATGCCGCTACTTTGCGTTACAGATACGATCGAGCAGTCCCCTGCCCGCTTCCTCCACCATATCCAGCACGTGTTCAAATCCCTGGCTTCCCCCGAAGTAGGGGTCGGGTACTTCCTCGGCCTCTGCGAATCTTTCGCTGAATTGCATGAACAGGCCAAGCTTGTGGCTGTGCTGAGGGGGGCATTCCCGCTGGAGCAGCGCCAGATTGGACCGGTCCATCGCGAGGATGTAATGGAAATACTCGAAATCTTTTTTTTCTACGCAACGGGCACGCAATCGGCTCGCATCGTAGCCGCGGCGCAGGGCTGCCCTTTGCGCTCGCTCATCCGGCGCTTCGCCGCAGTGAAAATCATGCGTGCCGGCCGAATCGATGTGAATGGCCCATTCAAAACCCGCTTCCCTGACCTGACGCCTGAATACGGCTTCTGCCGTGGGGGAACGGCAGATATTGCCCATGCATACAAATAAAACATTCGTTACGCCGTTTCTGTCGCTGCTTCCGTCCCTGCTTTTATCCTTATCCATCGTATTCAAAAATGCTTCGATTCAATCGAATCCGTCCGTCATAGACATTCTCATCCTGCCTCGGCCAATCCGGCCTGCCCCGCATCGTGCTGCACAGGAAGCCGAATACCTGCTATCAGTAAGGCAGTACGGCGTCCGGTCTGATCTGCGAAATGACCCTGCGAAAATCCTGCTGTATGCGCTCTAATGCCGCTTCGTTATCGGCTTCGAAACGCAGCACGATCACCGGCATGGTGTTGGATGAGCGCGCCAGGCCGAAACCGTCCCTGTACTCCACGCGCAGCCCGTCCGTGGTGATGATACGCTCCGGGTTGTCGAAGCGCGCGGTTTCCTGCAACTGTGCGATCACTGCATAGTTTTCACCTTCCTTCAGCCTGATCTGCAATTCGGGCGTGCTGAGCGTATCCGGTATCGCATCCAGTTCGGCGCCGACGTCCTCCCTGGAACTGAGCAGCTCCAGCAGCCGCGCGCCGGCGTACAGCCCGTCATCGAATCCATACCAGCGATCATTGAAAAAAATATGACCGCTCATCTCTCCGGCCAGCAGCGCCCCGGTTTCTTTCAGTTTGCCCTTGATGAAGGAATGGCCCGTTTTCCACATGATGGGCTCGCCACCGTGCCGTTCGATCCATGGGGCCAGGTTGCGGGTGCATTTCACGTCGAAAATCACCCGTCCACCGGGATGTCCTGTCCCGCCATCCCG
>CAZYYR010000015.1:17525-20173 GCA_964651465.1 uncultured Nitrosospira sp. | reverse complement strand
GACGGCCTCGCTCAGCGGGATGAACCGGAAACATGCGGAAAGCTGGCTTATCTGCTCATCGAAGCTTTCAGCATCGCTCTCTCCCGGAAACAGCGGATCGGACTGGGGCAGAACGCGGTGGTAGATCAGTATCGACAGGCGGTTGCCGGGCGAAACCAGATGGAGGAGTATGCGGCTGGGTAACGCACTCCAGTATTTTCCCGCCCGGGGGGCCCTCCTCCGGCTAACGGCTTCATGCGTCGGCATGTTCGGGGTCCGGAAGCAGAGGCGACGAGAGCACCAGCAAGCCGCGCGGAAAGCAATCCCGTGCAATGATCATCTCCTGCCCGAATCCTGGGTAACGGGTTGAACCGGGGATACATTCAATTGATCGAATTGCCGCGGAGAATCGGTACGCTTCGCTTGCCCTGCCAGCAAGGCTTTCCGCTTCAGCTCCTTCTCGACGAGGACGCGTGTCACCACCATTGCGCTCATGAGGTAGTACGGCACATCGAAATAAAGCAGGCTAAGAAATGCACCACCGACGGAAAATCCCACGAAGCTCACCTGGATCATGGTGGCGAGGCTGTATGCCCACTGGTACCCTTCGAGTTTTCTGGTATTGCGAATAATCCACGAACCCATCCGCCAGATCAGGTATCCAAGCCACAAGTACAGCCCGAGACCGACGAAACCGTGCTCGCCCAGTACCTGGAAATAAATGCTGTGGGCAGCGTGCAGATCTTCCGGGTTGGGAGCATAACGATAAAACAGCTCGGGTGTAATGACTTCAAATCCTCCGCCGATCGGCCGATCCTTGGCCAGGTTGTACGCCATCCACCAAGCGTTGAAACGGCCCTGGACGGACTCGTCTTCTTCGTAAGTATTGATCGTATCCATTCGTGTCGTCCACTGCTCAGGCATGAATGCAAGTGCGGGGGGGATGGCCAGCACCAGCAGCAGCCCGATGCGGAGCTTATACTGACTTTTGAGCCACAGAAAGCCTCCCATCGCGGCGATCGCCAGCAGGGCTCCGCGGGAATAGGAACCCAAGGCCGCGAATGCGCTGAGCACCATCGCGGCGGTCAAGGCATGCCGCACCCATTTCCTGGAAGAAATCGTCTGCAGGAAATGCATCAGCGGAATGGCCATGATGAGCGCAAGAGCAATCTCGTTGTTTCCGTCGATAAAGGTCCCCTCCGGCCCGAGAACCGTATCCACTCCCCCACCCACTAAAGTAAATATACCGCCTTTCACCCCGTAATAGCCCAGAGAGATAACGATTATCCAGATCAGCAACTCCAAGTGTTTCCGCGTCTTGATGAGCATGAGCGTCACAAAAGTCATCAGCATGATTTTCATGACCTTGTTCCACTGCTCGTATACTGCCTCCGGATATATGGCAAAAACGGTCGTTACGTTCATCCACAACACGAATAAGATGAAAACCCAGGTGACGGAAGTAAGAGGCAGGCTTTTGGGTTCTCTCGTAAAAAGCAGCGTGACCATCGTCACCGCGGCTATGATTGCCGCAAACGGGAAAGTGGTGGCAAAACCCCATCCCTGCGTATGTGGATTCATGACACTGATCCACACCCACATCAGCACCCCCATGTACGGCTTCCTGAAAATGGAAGGCAGCAGGGCGAAAACGATCAGAGTGACGAGAATGTCTCTCATGGGCGAATCGGGCTGTTCGCGGACTCCTGTCCGATTGCAACCGGCGTGGATTCACATCCGAAGATATTGCGCTGCCTGAGATACGCAATGACCCGTGCCACACATTCCTCCAGCGACAGTTTCCCCGTCGCCACGATGAGCTCCGGATTCAGGGGCGCCTCGTAAGGCGAGGAAATGCCGGTGAATTCTTTCACTTCGCCGGTTCGCGCACGCCTATACAAGCCCTTCACGTCGCGCTGCTCACACACCTGCAGTGGAGCGTCACAGAAAATCTCGATGAAATCGCCATGGGGAAAAATGCTGCGGGCACGCTGCCGATCCGCCTGAAACGGAGAAATGAACGCCGTCATTGCAATCACCCCCGATTCGACCAGCAATTTGGCCGCCTCGCCGATACGGCGGATATTTTCGGACCGGTCCTGTACGGAAAAACCAAGGTCGGCGCATAAACCCTGGCGCACATTGTCCCCATCCAGCACAAAAGTTCGGCAATCCATCTGATGAAGCCGGTCTTCAACGGCATGCGCCAGAGTCGATTTACCCGAGCCGGAAAGACCGGTAAACCACAGGACCACAGAACGATGCATATTCAGCCGTTCACGATGGGCGCGGGTGATGGTGGCATTGTGCCAGATGGTGTTGGTGCTCATCTTCATCTCGAATCCTGGTTTCGAAGCGAAGCCCGAAACAGCCTGCAATATCCGCCTGCGCTATGCCATCACTCAGCGGCAAGTCGTTTTCACTCTCCCATCGGCCGGTCTGCGCCGAACTCGAACAAAGATAGAAAAAGGCCGCTGATCAATAATTTGTTCTGATACCGATGCAATACGATAGCGGATCGTGTGGTTGCCATAAGGCATATGAGACCTGTTACTCCGGCGTGGCCGCGAGACTTTTCGTCGTCACCGGGCAGAATCCGGAGCAATTATGGCAGCAAGCCGCCGGGTCCACAATTGGACTATAGGGAACCCTTGCATCTAAACTACGGC
>CAZYYR010000015.1:6472-17425 GCA_964651465.1 uncultured Nitrosospira sp. | reverse complement strand
GTGCCGGCACTTTTCGTAACATGGGCGTCGCCTGGGGCTGCCTGATCTGATTCGAATAGATAGAGGATTTGAGTGAAAGAGACCAGTTCATTGATCATTTTGGGCATGCATCGCAGCGGCACCTCGCTGTTGACGGGGCTTCTGAGCCAGGTGGGGGTCAAGATGGGAAGAAGCCTGTATGAGGCCCAGAAGGGCGTCAATGAAAAAGGCTTCTGGGAGCATGAGGATATCGTCGACACCCATGACGAATTATTGCTGGCCCTGAACTCTCAATGGGATGATTTACTGCCGCTCCAGGAGGGCTGGGCGGAGAGTGGCGCGGCTCAGCCATTTGTCGCCAGATTGGAAAATCTCGTAAAGCGGGATTTTTCGGACGCTTGCGTCTGGGCTCTCAAGGACCCACGGATGTGCCGGCTTCTACCGCTATGGATGCCCATCTTCCAGCGCCTCCACGTCAAGCCGGTCTTCATCTGCATGAACAGAAACCCCTTCGAAGTGGGGGCATCCTTGCAGAAGCGGGATGGGTTTTCCAGGGAAAAAGCATTGGTCCTGTGGTTGAGCCACTCCCTGCAGGCCGAGCGATATTCCCGGGGACAATCCAGGATCTTCATCGACTTCGACCAGGTCGTTCAAGGTCCCGTCGAAATATTGTCGGAAATAGAACATGCGGCAAATCTTGCCTTCCCGGTGGCCATCGGTGCGGCAGCCGAAAAAATCAAAGGCTTTGTTTCTCCTGCGCTCCGTCATCACAACGCCGATGCCGCGGAAGAATCGAAGCGGGACCCGTTGTCATCAATGGCATACAGGCTGTATCGGATCCTCAGGGAGACATCCGCCGGTTGCGACTTCCATGAACGGATCGATGCTGTCGCAAGCGAATTTACAGCCTATCGGCAGAACTGGAACATCGAGTTGCTCGAGCAGATCCACTACCTGAATCAGGAACGTGCCGACTACCGGATCAAGTTCTTCCGCATTTACAAATCCTGGAGCTGGCTGCTGGTCAAGCCATTCTGGCTGATCGAGAAGGTCCTGCGCAAATACTGAGCACTTTTATCGCCATCGGCAATAAAGAAAGGATCGGGATGCACCATCTGGAACCGGACTCTCGCCAGCAGAAAGCAGGATCGACCTCCCCCATCCCGGCAGTCACCACTTCGGCCGCCAGCCCAACAGTCCCGCCGGAATGTACGCGAGACTTTTCAGTCGAGCCGGGGATGTGAGCCAGGACTTGAAAAAGGAACGGTTTGCTAGCTTCAGATTTCCGGAAGCCAGGTGCCGGATACCGAAATCCCTGTGATAGCGGGCCATGGTCTGCCGGAACTGATGCCTGGTGATACAACGATTGTCCGGGCTGCACAGACCCCATTTCTCAACTGCCCTGGTCAGCAGTTCGGTCCGATAGTCTATCTCTCTTTCCACGAGGTTTCCCTGACGGGGATGCTGGCGATAGAGCGTCAACGTTTTTTTCAGCTTGGCAAAAGAATATTCCCTCGACATGCGCAGCCAAAGATCCCAGTCTTCACTGTAGGGAAGGGATTCGTCAAATACGCCGCATTTCTCGAATACTTTCGCACGAATCAGTGCGGAACTGGTCAATATCCAGCAATCGAGCAGCAACAGATGATATATCCAGCCCGAGAACTCTTTGTCCAACCCGGATGGCTCAGGCCCGCTTCTGTAACTTGCAGGAGCGGGAAAGCGGCCATTGGTATCCGGATACCAGAAGGCAAAGGTGCTATATACCAGGCCGACTTCGGGCTGCCGCTCCATTTCCTGCACCTGCAGCGCAAGCTTATCCGGAAACCAGTAGTCATCATGATCCATCAGGCAAAGATACTGGCCGGCGGCTTCGCGGATCCCCCGATTGCGCGCCGCACATACACCTGAATTGGCCTGTGTGACAAGCCTCACGGGTGCGCCATAGGAAGTAACGATTTCCGGGGTGCGATCGGTGGAACCGTCATCGACCACGATGACTTCCAGATCTCCGAAGGTCTGGCCGAGGACGCTGTCAAGCGTTTCCGCAATATAAGCCTCACAGTTGTAGGCGGGAATGATGACGGAAACGGCTGGCCTGGGTGCTGTCATCATACTGGCTGGATTGTCTCTTTCTGGTTGCTCAAGCTGGTTTTTCAAGGGGCTCGGCTGTGCCCCGATCAGGCGCTCGATCTCGCGAGCGAAGCCGGCATTATAGGGGATACGCACGATGGCGTTCCTGATATCCAGGACATATGGCACGCCTCGCATCGAAGTACCTCCTTGTGCCATGTTGGCACAAGCCAGGCCTTCCACATTCCAGGAGCAGAAGGGATATCACCGCGTAAATCCGCGCGTTGATTCATGGAGGATCCGCTATGATGCGCCTAGCCTGCAAAAATTTTAATGCCGCTTCGATCGATAGGATAATATCCAGATAAACCCGGTTTCCGCGGCTCATTCACGGCAAGCACAGCCCTTAAAAGCGGCAATGGGCTTACGCACCTTGTCGGCATCTAACCCCCATGATAAGAACACCATACGCGTCTGCATTCATCAATAAGTCGCAACTGAGAGGACTGCCGCGGTGACCGGCATCAGATTGAACGTCGGCGTCTATCAGAACCCCGATATTCCCCAGAGCTTCAGGGTCTATGCGGGGAATGTACAGCGCTATCTGCCTCGCCATGACATATCAGTCATCCCTTTCACCAGCAGGAAAGATCTGCCGAAGTCGGCGGATGTCCTCTGGGACATCCGATCAGGCGGAGGCAACCCCCCCGAGGGATTTCTTCTGGAAAACAATCTGCCACCGCTGGTGGTAACAGTACATGGCTTTGCACCGGTAACACTCAACGGATGGGAATATTTCCGTACTCTGAAAGGGACGGCCATGTCGGCCTGGTATGCCAACCAGAAACGTACCCTGTGGCGGAAAGCCCATGCGTCCGTGGCCGGTATCATCGCGGTTTCCGCGTTCGTGAAAAAAGAAGCCGCTGAATTCACGAATGTGCCGGCGGAGAAGATTCACGTATGCCACCATGGGGTAGACGCTGAGGTATTTGCGCCTGTCGGCGAGCCGGTTGTCGAACCTTATTTCTTCCATATCTCCAACGATGAGCCGCGCAAGAACATACGCCGGATAGTGACCGCCTTTCGGCAGCTCAGGCGCGACCACGATATCGGACTCGTGTTGAAAGTCCCGGCAGGAAGCGCACGGTATTATGAGGGAATCGACGGCGTGCGCGTTCTTACAGGTATGTTGGAAACGGAGGAAGTGGCGAAACTCTACCGGCATGCCCTTGCCTTCATTTTTCCGTCCCTGTATGAAGGTTTCGGCATGCCCATCATCGAGGCCATGTCGTCCGGCTGTCCGGTGATTACCTCCAATGTATCCGCCTGCGCGGAGGTTGCCGGGGAAGCCGCCGTAACCGTCGATCCGCGAAACGAAAACGCCTTGCTGGAAGCCATGCGATCTCTGTGCCGCGCCCCGCGAACGCGGGTGGAATGGGCCGCTACCGGACTGCAGCACGCGAAAGGCTTCTCCTGGGAAAAAAGTGCCATGTGCCATGCGCGCGCATTGCGTGTGGCGGCTGAGAATGCCTCTTGACAGGATGTCGTAGGGGGTCGGGCTGTCCGTAGAAACGTTTGAGGAACAGATACTGATGCTGAAATTGTGGATTCGACTGTTGCAAGCCATCGCGCGCAGTGCGCTCAAAGCAGGGGTTCTGAAGCATCAGGCCTGGAATCTGATTCTGAGGCTGCGTGGGCATTTTGCCAGGATCAGCCCCCCTGTGGAACTGGAGACGACATTCGACGACAACATCCGCATCATCACTTCACTCTCCGATCACATCGAGTCCCAGGTATTCTGGCAGGGCTTCCAGGAAGCCGATGAAGGCGTAATCATTCTGCTTAAACGGCATCTGCCCGCCGATGGTGTTTTTATCGATATAGGAGCCAACATTGGCACCTTTACGCTCGTGGCCGCGCGGGCGGCTTTCCGCGGGCAAGTCCATGCCTTCGAGCCGAGTGGCCACCATTTCGAGCGGCTGACCCGCAACGTACAACTGAATGGCTTCGGTAATGTGACGCTCAATCGGAAAGGACTCTATGATCAGCCAGGCACGGCGACCCTCTTCTTGCCTTCTCGAGCGGGCGAGATGAATAATAGCGGCGCGGCAAGTCTGTATACCTTCCCGGCCGAGGAAGAGGTCCAGGTTTCCGAAGCGGTCGCGCTGGTTCGCCTGGATGACTATGCCAGTGACCAAAATATCGAACGTGTGGATATTATCAAGATCGATATCGAGGGAGCGGAAATGAAAGCCTTACAAGGCGCCAGGAAAACCATTGCGCGCCTGCGGCCGCTCGTTTTCATGGAACTCGATCGTGACAACCTGGAGCGGGCCGGCTGTCCTCCGGACGAAGTTCTCGATTTCTGGAAGTCGCTAAACTATGAGGTTTCCATCATCCGGGTTACAGGAGACACTGTTCCCGTGGAAGGGGCGGAAGAGTTGGGACGGCATCAAAACATGAAGTGTCGGCCTCTATAAGCCCATACGTATACTCTCTGTGGAAGTGAAATTTTTGCCCGGGATAATGGCTAGGAGCGCCCCTAAGGCAATTTCGCTGTGCGCCAGCGAGCCGTTTACAACCCCGAGCATCCTGATGGGCGCATGATTTCCCAGAGACATTCTTCCAGGAAGATTTGAAAGTATTACTCGAACTACTGAACGATTCTCTTTGTATATTTATTTTTTGACAAAAGAACGGCCGCTATCGTTGACAGCAATAAAATTACAATTACTTTCATAATTTCCCAAAAAGGACTCGATATCAGCTGGCTGACCGGACTTAGAATATCTACAAACATATAATGAACAACATAGATTCCGAGAACGTATCTTCCCATCTTTGCAAGCGCTTCGATATTCAACAAACGGTTATTGGATAGCGCTGCCATGGCAATTCCGATACCCATGGCGTAGGCGCCTATTGTGTAACTATGCATAAGCGGGTCTGTCCCATACAGCATCCACAGCGCATATATTTCAGTGAAGTGGATCGCAACACCAAAAGCGAACACAGCAATACCCAGTGGAAACCAGGAAGGACCAGGTTTGAAATGTGCTAGTTGGTAACCCGTTATAAAAAAAATCGTGCTGAAAAATATATGGTTTCGTATATCGAAATTAAAATGGATGCCAAGGGGACTATCCGAGTAGCTATGGCCAAGAAGTCCTATAAGGTAAAGACCGGCCGCAATAACGAAGGCACTTTTGTATAAGCCCCAGTATCGAAATAATCCTGTGTACAGAACCGACCAGATAAGCCCTGCAAGAAACCATAGATGAGCCTTTGTACCGTGAAAAATCAGCCGGACAGGATCGGACGTCAGGCTTATCAAATTCCAGTATGCAACTTTAAAAGGCCCTGACAAGCCATATTTATATATTGCCCCCACATCGTATGGAAGAATATAAATTACGTTCCATGCCAGAAAGATCAGAAGTAGTCTCTTGGCTGTAACAATGGTATTTGAAATTATTTTTAATTTATCGTAACGCTCTTTGGTGCCGAAGAAATATCCGGAGATGATAAAAAAGAAAGGGACGCCGAATCTTGAAGACTGGTTCAGGAGGATTTCCAACTGCCTATATATACTTCTTTCGGCGGACATCTCGGAGAACGGGGCAGCATGAATCACAATTACTCCTGTAATTGCAATAAGCTTGACGACGTCAACGCCCTGGATACGATTCAATTAAATAGCCTTGCCGGATAAATCAATTTGCGAAGAAATTCTTTACAAAGCGCTTCCCATCTTTATTACCTCGCTAAGCCGATAACGCCAATAATGATGGCCCCAAACTGGAAAACAGCGCTGCCATCTCACGAGAAACGCGATCCAAGCCGACCTTCTTGCCTCATGGCTCTTTACTTGAGGGCCAAATCATGCCAGAAACATACTTTGAACCGATACTTTTTGTCATATTTTTCCAACTGTATTTCACGAGCGTTTGCTAGCCGACTAGTGCAGCCATCGTGCTCTATCTGAAGCTGCTGGGTGCAAAAAAAATGAAAACACTCGGCAATTCCTATTTTCAACTGATACAAATGCGCTGATGAAGCATATAGGCGAATGGAGTCATGCATTGATTAGGCCGTTTCGGGATAGGGAAGTGTAGAGGAACTCCTCATGAATTTTACCAATGACAATCCCGAGTCTCATGCTAGTGTCGTCATAGCAAAGCTCGTTTTATTCTGGTTCGCAAGCGTAATGGGCTGCGTGACCATACTCACTCATATCACGCAAATTCTGGGTGTCACTTTCAAAGTTTACGCGTATATCAGTTTTCTTCTCATGCTGGCCATGTTCTTTTTGACGTGGATTCTTTTTCAACGCCAATGCAGGAAAATCACCCGGTACGATCGAGAAACCTTGTCTTTTCTATTACTTTTTGGATTAGGCGGCGCCTTTATTTCCAGCTTTTTTCATATCGGCGCCTTCAAGGTCAGCCCCGATCTTTTTTATTATGTTCCCAACGCCGTCTATCACCTTCAAAATCCTGATTCTCCTATGGATTTTGGAATCCACTTTCTGGAAGCCGGCAAGGAGCCAATCATATCCTACCTTGGCGCCACCTCCTTGCCGTTCGAATATATCCAAGCTGTCATAGCCTATTTTTTTGGCATCGATTATCTGTCCGTTTTTTTTCTGCTTTCTCCCGCTTTACTCGGTTTTTTACTTCCCATAACGATATTTTACTTGCTCTGCCAATTTGTTAATCCAAAGTCGGCCGCTGCCGGTACATTTTTCGTTGTTGCTATTATCCTCCTTCTTGGAGAAACGCCTCGAACGCCTGGAACATGGTCGTTTCCCAATATCTATAGCGGAAAAGTTTTTTTTATTTCCATGGGGATCCCCCTCTTTGCCGCAGTGACGGTCAATTTCTTTCGAACTCCTTCTCCATTTGACTGGCTGCTCGTTTTTGCAGTAACGACGGCCCTGGTGGGTTCAACAACCTCCAGCATGGCGGTCCTTCCGGTATTAACAGTTGCCGTAGTTATCGCTTGTGCCGTCGCAAGCTCGAATGGATACAGGAATTTCATAAAACATTCATTGACTTATTTACTCGGCTTAAGTTACCTGTTTATATACACATTAACGGTTTTTTTGAACTTTAACTCTGATGTAAGTGAAAAAAGTCCTATCAATTCGGATTTTCCCACCACTTTTCTAGGGCATGCCGGTTTTTTTCTAGAGCAATCAGGACCCGCCACGCCGCTTGTTTTAATGGGCTGCACCGTATCTGCCGTACTGTTGACTACGGGCAACGTCCGAAAATTCATATTGGCATGGATGGCCGCCACCCTCATTTTGTTTCTTAATCCAATTGTTTCACCTTTTTTAATCAAATACTTAACCACCCCCAACATTTACTGGCGCCTGTTCTACGTCTATCCGATGCCGCTTTTGTTGGGTCTGACAGGAGCCGGGCTTTATGAATATACCGCCAGATTCTCCAAACAGGTCAGGTTTGCCATTATTTCGGGCGCGGCTTCTGTTCTCTTCATCGCCCATTTCGTACCGTTTACCACATCGGTTCTGTACCTGAGGACCGAATTCGACTGGCCACGGTACAAAATACCTCCGGCATCGGCAAGATCGGCAGCAGCAGTGATCGCCGTCGCTCCCCCCGGGCCCATGCTTGCGCCCATGCCACTCAATGGCATTATAACCATGCTGAGCGCGGCCTATCCCCAGATGCGTGTTTTTACTGACGCAGACAGAGCATGGTTTGGGAGACGCGGAATGAGTACCGAGATAGAAAATCGAATCTGCGCATCCGAGTTCGTGAATGGCGACCAGCCCGACTGCCTGCCTGCTTTCCAGGCCGTGGCAGGATACGATATCCTACGTTCTATCGTCATTGCACAAAGCGCGGCTGCCGATCCGCAAGTCCAGCGTGTCCTTGAGCGGAGCGGATATGTTCACCATGAAACGGTAGATGACCTGCTGGTCTACTGGAGATGAGTCTGCAAGTCTAACCTGTTGAGAAATGACACTTTAGGAAATGCGTAAAACCTCCTTGGGCGGAAAACCATCGAACGGTCAGGCAGGAGAATCGGCATTGCGTCTCCCGGTAAACAATCTGACGGCATCTTCAAGAAGCTTTCCGTAGAAAACACGCAAGGTCAAAAAATAAATGAGCGCCCCCAGGCCGATGCCGGCAAGCAGTACCGCAAGATTGATCTGATACTCGAGCGCGATCTTGGCGCTGACCAGGCAGGATGCCATCACGGCGGAGGCCACCGCAGCCGGCTGGAAGCTTGCGGCGATTCTTGCAAAGGACATATCGAAAACCGATGCCGCCATGGCCACGGTAACAAAGGCGACGATCACTTCCGTCACCATGATGGCCGCCACCAGGCCGATCACGCCATAACGGGTACCCGCCAGTATCAAGGGCAACAGAACGACCAGCGAGACGAGGGTGGATCTGAGGCACAGGTCGGCACGCCCCATGCTGGCCAATACCGGCCGGAGAAACGATGTCGTCATCCTGAACGGCATCACGACGGACAACAGCGCAAGCGGCACGGCGACGGCCGTCCATTTATCGCCCAGCACCGTTGTCACAAATTCCTGAGAGACGCAGGCCAGCCCGATCATGACCGGGAACAAACCCAGCGATACGAGCTTGAGCGACTTTTGCAGGTAATGCCCTGCGGCTTCCCGCTGATCCTGGAATTTGGAGAAGGCGGGGAAGATAATAGGGTTGATCACCGGCATGATCTTGGCCAGCGGCAGCAAGGCAAACTGGAACGTAACCGAAAAGATGCCGAGCAATCCGGCACCGAGGATCGGCCCGCCGATCAAGGTGACCAGCTTGTCGGTAACGAGCACCACTGCCCCGCTCAATGACAGAATCCCTCCAAAAATCATCATCGGACGCACCGCCGAAAAACTCAGCGAGGGCCTGATGATCCACGGCTGAAGTATCATCAGCATGATCGCCAGAAGGGTGCGGTTGAGCAATAATCCCGCGACCAGCGCCCATATGCCCGCACCCAGGATGGCAAGCGCCAGCGTAGCAATGGCTGCCGTAACGCCTGCGACGAACTCGGCAAAAGCGCGCAGCTTGAATTTCAGGCTGCGGTCCAGAAGCGCGTTGGGAACGACCCTGAAAGGTACCAGGAGAAAGACCACCGCCAGCACTTTGGCCAGCAGTTCGAGCCGGGGCTCATTGAAATAGAGTGCGATCAGGCTCCCGCCAAAGAAATAGGCAAGAAAAAGAAGTCCATTGACAAGCAGAAGCCAGCCGAAAACACTGCGTAACTCGTCTTCCTCGATATTTTTCGCCCTGACCAGGGCGAGATCGAGACCAAGCGTGCTGACGAGCGCCAGCAACTCCAGCGGCGCTTCCAGCATGGCGTTGAGCCCATAGTCCTCCGGGCTGATGAAACGCACTACGATGATAGTGCTGATCCAGCTGATCAGCTGACCGCTCAGCCGGAGTATCACCGCCCAGCGTGCCCCGGACAAAACCTTGTCGACGATTTCGTTGCGACTTTGCTGCTTATCCTGCTTATCCATGAGCCGAACTTTCTGTCTGATCAAGCCGCCACAACATTGCTTGCCACATAACGGAATTTGCCCGATTTTTCTGCTGGAATCCCGGCCTCTTCTTCAATCAGAACATTAACGGTCCAGTCCAGCCTGGCCTTGAATTCCTGCTCGATTTCGCGGCAACCGCGGAACCGAACGTGCTGTCCGACACCCATTTCGTACCGTTCACCGCATCGGGGTCTTAGACCTGAAAACCGGGCTCGACTGGCCGCGCCAAAAAATACTTCCAAGATTGGAAGAGGCAGCAGGGGGGTCGTAATAACAGGCGCCGTTCAGGTTGCTTTGCTCCGACAAGGCTCCAGCCACGCGGCAGCACCTCCAATCAATGAAACAATGATCCTGTTGAGGGACACCAAAAATGCCAGCAGAACGGCGTCACTTCCCAGCACTCCGACTTTTGTGAGAAGCCAGGTCAACACGCCCTCTCTCACGCCTATACCCCCCAACGAAATGGGCAGCACCGTCGCAAAATACACAATGGGGACGATCGAGAAGTAGAGTACGAGCGGCACATCTATCTTCAGTACGGTGCCCAGATATGCAAAAATGAGAATGTCAGACGCTTGAAAAAGTGTGCTGAGAACAAGGGTCGTTCCCAGAACGCGAGGCGGAATGGAACGTACCTGAGCCACGATGATCTGTAATTTAACAAGGTATCTTCTCCAACCAAGCTCTGTCTCGAGGGGAAAACGAGCAAAGAAATGCATTGCCAAGTATAAAATCCCCAGCGTCAATACGCCTCCGGCGCCGACAGCCGGGTAAATCAATAGAACTTGCGAACCTAACAGCTCACGCGTCGTAGCTTCCAGCGCTAAAAGAGATATGCTCCCTAGCAGCGTCAATCCGAGAAGACCCAAGCTTCGTTCAATGCCAATGGAAAAAACAATCCTCGAGATCGAAGCTCGTGTCCTGGAAGCGCATAGCGCGACGCGGACAGCGTCCCCACCGAGCACACCCGGCAATAATACGGCGTAAAAGCCTCCGAACAAATACATACAGAATGCGCTGACTCGACTGATTACGATACCCAGGTGCCCCAGCAGGAAACGCCAGCGAAGCGCAGCAATTACATACCCGAAGATAAGAATCAACGGCGCCGGCCACAACTGATACAACAGGTTTAAATGATGAAGACGCTGGATAGAGGCCAGATCAAGAAGGGAAACCAGATAGGCAAGTACCCCTACGGACACTAAAGCCTGACACGCGCGTAGAGATAATCGTACAAGCCTTTTTTCCAAGGCGCCTCCGAGAAGTGTTCATCAAAAAATACGCCGGAGTTTCTACACCCCCGAGGAGACTATGGCCTGCACGCGCCGTAGGGTTCCTTGACGGGCAAA
>CAZYYR010000015.1:0-6372 GCA_964651465.1 uncultured Nitrosospira sp. | reverse complement strand
GCAGTACGAGGTGGAGACTTCAATGCTAGTATCGCTAGTATCTATGGGGGTTGAGCCGTATGTCGGGGCGACTACATTATCTTGAAGCATGCATTCAGGCTATAGCCTTGACAACAAAATAGGCGGGATTGTCGGGAACCAGATCCCCTGATTGGCAAAGCGCCCAAAGAACAGGGTCTGGCAAGGCTTCCATCTGTTGATGCGTGATCGGCTTTAATCCGACGGGTATGACTTCAGATATGGAAAAACCGGCAGCGGTCAGGTGGTGTTTAAGGAGGTCCAGCGTATAAACCCTCCGGTGTCCAACCTTCAAGTCGCTTTTGGACAACTCGTCGATCTTTTCAATCAGACCGGCGCGCATTGCTACGACGCGATGAATGGATGAAGCATTGGGAACAGCGACAAAAATGGAACCATCCGGGTCACATGCTCTTCTTGCTTTGACAAGTATGTGGATGGGATCCTCCACATGCTCAAGTAACATAGTCAAATAGACATGATGCCAGGTGCGTCCTGGCGACTCCAGGAAATCCTCGATCAGATTAACATGCCCACGAATGGCTGCGCCCTTGTTCTTCATCTCGTTGACTACTTGCTCCACAAGTTCGGCGGCAGCATCAACCGCGTCCACTTCCTGGTAGCGCTCACACAGCACCCGGGTCCATCGTCCGCTACCACAGCCCAGCTCCAAGGCGGAGCGTCCACCCTCTCGAGGAATTGTCATATCTCTTAAATAGAGATGAAAATGATCCACAGCCTCGGTTGCTTCAGTTAAATGATAGAACCCGGCAATCTGCTCCAGACGATTCTTTTCATTTTGATTCATCATATTTTCCTGTTGATGCGAGAAATATCAGTGGGGGACGAACACGACCTCCACAAGCGAAGCCAAATCGACGGCTAATTGCTCGGCTTCAGTCACTGATGAGCCTGTGACGATAATATCCCCGATGCGATCCGGCCCAACCCGAAACTGGCGCACTGTGTCGCCGGGTTTGGCATAGATCGACAGCCGATGAAGATTCGGATGTGACCGTACCGATTCCGGAACTCGAATTTCGTGTACCACGCCATCTTTCGGGCTTTCAATCATTCGAGATGCATTTGGCATTCCCTTGCATATATCCGTCACTAAAGCCTGCTCGCCCAGAGCCAAAGACAACACCACATCATAGGCATTAAAACCCCCATAGATGGAAATTGTTTCTGGAAGGCAGGTCGCACCCATGCGAGCTGCGATTTCAAGGATGTAGGGCGTATCGCCGACAAGCATCAAGTCCACATTCGACACCGTGTCACAGATGCCCAAGGCCTCAACCGCGGCCGCGATCTCCCTACATGAACGGGCTTGCTGATCAGGGGTTAAAATGCAGGGAATCGAGTGTCCGACCGGTGCATGATTCGGAGGCGGCGTCAGTTGATCATTATGAAGAAACACGGTCTTGACACGATTTCCCTCGACAATAGCCTGGGCTCCATATTCAAGGCCCTCGAGATACTCCTCCAGAACGACTCGCCCTGAACTGGAGGCTTGCTTTGAAGCGCTCCAGGCCTCACGAAGCTCTTCCGGTCGATCAACTCTGAAGACGCCTTGACTGCCCGATGAATCCACTGCTTTGCTCATCAAGGGAAAGCCCACCGTTTCCCCTGCCAACTCTAGAGCGTCAGGCAAATCGCACACTACACCACGCGCAGTCATCACGCCGCGCCTGATCAAAATCTCCTTCATTAGCCATTTGTCGGCACATGCAACGGCGGATTCATAACCGGTTCCATGCAGGCCAAGTTCATCGATCACACGGCCAATTGTGGGAACGACAATATCAGTTCCCGTGCTGGCAATACCGTCGATTGCGTAATGTCTTGCATGCTTGAGAACCGTTTCGGTTTCGCGAAAATCACAGTGGATGTGGTGGTCGGCGAGGTTCAAGCCTTTATAGTCACCATCCGGGCTGACGACGATCGTCATAAGCCCCCGCCGCTTGGCTTGTTCAATCAGGGGGGTGACGGTGTTGCCGGCCCCCAGAATCATTATTTTCTTCGTGCCCGTCAATGATGTTGTCCTTTACCCGTTGTGTCTGCCGAAAAGCCGATAGTCCGCCGAACTATAGTGACATCTGATTTTTGCAATTCACCTAATACGCGAGCGATATATTCTCCGATGACTCCAAGTGACAGAAGAATCAACCCAGAAAAAAAGGTAATGAGAATCACCAAACTAGTCCAGCCAGCCAGGGCAATGCCGCCCATAAAGTATTTGATCAGGAAATAACAGAGCAACCCACCGCTCAGCATGGAAGCCAATAGTCCGGTGACGGAGATCATGCGCAATGGCAGCATGCTCACGCTACATATATTGTCAAAAGCCAGCTTGAACTGCCTGGCCAAAGTGTAATTCGATTTGCCGGAAAACCGCTCGTTGTGGGGGATAGGAACAGATTTTATTCGCGAAGCGTTTGCAATAAGGAGACCTCCAACGGTAGCACTTATCGACTGATTCTGGCGAACAATCTGGGCCATGTATCCCCGCATCAGTCGAAACGACGAAATTTTGATCTTCTCTTTGGATCCAAACGCCTGAGAGTTGATCCCGCTTATGATTTTTGAGGCGATATTGCGATAGGCCGCATGTCTTTTCTCCGGAAAGTAAGCGAAAACACAGTCGAAACCACCTTCCTTCTCCATCTCGTCCAGCAGTAGCGGAATGAGTTGAGGATCATGCTGAAGATCGTCATCCATCGTGATGACGATCTCGCCACTGGCAGCTTTGATCCCAGCCATGGTTGCTTTGGTTTGACCAGAGTTTTTAAGTAACTGAACACCTTTGTAGCGAGGCCGTGTTCGCACCAATTCCGAGACCACGTTCCAACTATCGTCCGGGGAGCAATCATCCACCATGATAATCTCATGATCCGCATTGAGTTCTCCGAAAACTATATCAAGCCGATTAGCCAGTTCCGATAAACACTGACTTGACCTGTATACCGGTATAACAACGCTATAAGAAGTCATAGAAATCGTGAATCCAGTTTTAGAAACCTGATCTGCCGCTTGGAGCATACTCAAATAAGGTAGCCAATTGAAGCGGGGCTGCAATTCTGCTGCTTATCCTGCTTATTCATGAGCCGAGCTTTCTGTCTGATCAAGCCGGCGCAACGTTGCTTGCCACATAACGGAACTTGCCCGATTTTTCTGCCGGGATCTCGGCCACTTCCTCGATCAGAACATTAACGGCCTGACCCAGCCTGGCCTTGAATCCCTGCTTGATTTTCGCCGCAGCCTCGGAATCGAATGTGCCGTCCGAAACCACCCACACCCGGGTAAGATCGAGACTTTCCTGGACAATCCTGAAATTTCTCACGCAGGAAAGGTTGCGCAGAATATAGATCAGTGCCAAGCCGTGCATGATGGTGCCATCCTGGGCAACGAGAAAATCCGTGCTGCGCCCCTGAATTTCCTTGAGCAGGGGAAGACCCCGGCCGCAGGCGCAGACCCGGTCGTCCAGTATGCCGATATCGCCTGTACGATAGCGGATGAAGGGAAAATCGCGGGTCGCGAGATGCGTCACCACAATCTCGCCGGCCTGGCCGCTAGGCAGGGGCGTACCGCTTCGGTCCACGATCTCGACGATGATATCCTCCGCCGTGATATGCATGCCGCCTTCAGGACACTCATGCGCGATAAAGCCGGCATCGCGCGCCCCGTAGCCATTCGCCACAGGACAGCCGAAGGTCGCGCTGATCTGCCGGCGTTGCTCGTCATAAAGCCGCTCCGAGGTCACGAATGCGACACGGATGCCCAGCCTGTCCATGCGGCGCTCCCTTGATTCGGCATGGCGTGCGATCAGCGACAAGGCCGATGGGTAACCAAAGAGCATTTTTGGACGAATTTCCGCTATCTCATCCAGAAACCCGTCGAGCTTTTGCGCGGACATCTCGAATGCAGGGAGCAAGCGCGTCCTGAGAAGCCGGTCACGCAAGGCACGAAGGCCATCCTGCGCACCCAGTTCGATCGGGGAACCCCAAACCACGATTTCCTCATCCCCGATATCCACATCCCACCACCGCGTGGCCCGCCACTTTGCAGCGACATCATGGCTGACACGCTCCTTGCTGATGAAAAAGATCAGCGGTTCGCCGCTGGAACCGCCTGTATTGAAACGATCGAGTCCATGCGCTTTTTCCGACTTCAGCGCGTCGGTGTGGCCACGTATCGCCGGTTTATCCAGAAGCGGCAGGCGCGCGAGATCCGCTAGAGAACCGATGTATGGCACCTCGAACCCGATTTCGGAAAAAAGATTGCGATAGTAGGGAACGTATGTGCCCGCATGATCGAGCAGGCAGCGCAGTTTCGAAAGCTGGAGCGCCTGCAGATGCTGCCGGTCCCACCACTGGGACATCTCCATCTCCTTTCGAACCGCAACGCTGTCGTGATTCTTGATGCGCTCGTGCAAAGGAAACAGGAAGCCCGATATGAATGATGTATACAGGTCCTTCCCTTTCGGAGGATTGCGCCTCATTTATCGTTCCCCGCAAACCGGTCTGAATCGGCCAGGACCTGTCCATAGACGTGAAGCAAGCGCTCGCGTACATTCGGCCACGCATACTGCTGTATGGATTCAAGTCCTGCCTCTCTGATCCGTTTCGCCATGGAGGGGTCATTGAGCAATGCAAGGACAGCATCGGCCATCGCTGCTACGTCTCGTGGAGGCACAAGCAACGCGGTTTTTCCGTGATCCACCAAGTAAGGAACACCGCCGACATTCGTGCTCACCACGGGAACGCCGGTAGCCAGCGCTTCCAGAACCGAGATCGGCATGTTATCCGCCAGGCTCGGATTGATCATGACATCCGCGCATCGGTAGAGGGAAGCCATGCCTTCGTTATCCACGCGCCCGGTGAACGTGACCGCATCTGCAACGCCCAGCTCGGCTGCGAGCTTCTGCAGCGAGTTTCGTTCCCCCCCGGAACCCGCCACGACAAGTTTTGCCGAAGGAAATGTGCGCCTGATAATTTGAAAGGCACGCAGTGCGGTGCCGTTATCGTAGATCGGCTCCAGATTCCGGGTAACGATGATGCATGGGAAAGCCCCTTTCAGTGAGCCGCCAGCAGCTGTATCCGTTCCGAATCTTCCAAGGTCGATAATGTTGGGCACGATGCGGGTGGCAAAACCGCGCTTCCCGAATACAGCTTCGAGAAAGCCCGAAGGAACGATGATGGCGTTCGCCCGGCCCAGGCTGGGTTTGACCCAGGTGAAGGCCTTTTCAAAGAATACGTCCGCCTCGCCACCTCGATAATTGATGACGACCGGCACGCGCCTCAGCCTGCCGATCCAGATCGCCGGCGCAGCAAAGAGATGCCAGGACCACCCGGAATTCGCCATCACGTGAAACAGTTGTACCTTGCCCGCGGCACGCCAGAGGTGAGCAAGATAAGGAAGCAGGCGGAATATCGCCCTGACGCCTCTGAGCGCTCCGACCCACTGCGGGCGATAAGGGCGGTTGACCTGTATCAGTTCCACCGCAACATCCTCCTCACGCAGCAATCGGGCCAGTTGCAGTGTCTGATTCGCCATTCCCCCTGACGGGGGCGGCAGAGGCCCGACCAAAGCCATATGCATGCCGGCTACTTTCACTGCAGTGATTTCTTTGAGATGAGCGAACCGTAAACGTTCTGATAGCCTGCCACGCTGGATTGCCAGTTGCGCTGCTTCTCGACAAAGTTTCGGGCAGCCGCTCGCAGAACGGGCCAGCGCTCGAGGCTGGACAGCAGCCTCAAGGCCGTGAAAGCAAGGGCATCAGCGTCCCCAGCCTTGAAAAGAATACCCGTTTTCTCATCCTGGATGAGTTCCCGATGCCCGCCCACATCCGAGGCCATGACAAGTCTGCCCTGTGCCATGGCTTCAAGGGGCTTGAGCGGCGTGACAAGGTCTGTCAGCCGCATCTTCAGCCGCGGATAAACAAGGATATCGATCAGATCGTAATAACGCTGGACCTGATCATGGGGCACACGGCCCGTAAAAATCACTTTCCCTTCCAGGGCCTGCTGCGTCACGATGGCCTTCAATTCCTTTTCCTGCGGACCTCCGCCGACCAGGAGAACACGGATATCGGGGTTTGCGGACAGCATTTTCGGCAACGCATGCAATAGTACGTCCAAACCTTCGTAGGCATAGAAAGAGCCTATGAAACCGAGCAGCGGTCGCTCATCGACGCCAAGCGTTCTGGCAAGATCGGAATCCCGGCCTTCCCCGGCACCGAAATTCTCGATATTGACGGCATTGGGGATAACAGTCACCTTTTCTGGCGAAATGCCGCGATCGAGAATATCCCCGCGCAACCCTTCGCATATCGTGGTGATGGCATCGGCCTGT
>CAZYYR010000014.1:0-21670 GCA_964651465.1 uncultured Nitrosospira sp. | reverse complement strand
TGGGAAAAATGCTTCCGGCGCCACTCATCGATCCGGAAGCGCGGTGCCGGTTGATTCGGGCGAAAGGGATGCAATGGGGACGCCTCCCGTCGCAAGGGAAATACAGCAGCCTGAGCCCGAGGCACAGCAACCGATGGAGCTGATGGAAGGTGGCCCGGAGCAGGATATTTCGCAAACGGAGGCCCTTTTCAGAGATCCCGAAACGCCAGGAAATAGTGGTGGCAACGATGCGATGGGGCTGGTCCAGCGCAGCCTCGAGATCGCCCGCTCGCAGGCACGGGTTGTCCGGAATGTTGCATATCAGAAAAGCCCGAAACGCAAATTCATCGGCGCACGGACACAGGATTATCGCTTTGCCCGCTACGTGGAGGACTGGCGCCTCAAGGTGGAGCGGATCGGAAACCTCAACTATCCTGAAGCAGCAAAGCGGGATCAGCTTTATGGGAGCCTGCAGCTCACCGTCGGCATCAACTCGGACGGCAGCCTTGAATCGATCGATATAAACCGCCCTTCGGGCAAGCGAGTCCTGGATGCAGCGGCGATCCGCATCGTCAAGCTTGCAGGGCAGAACGGATTCGCGCCTTTTCCGCCAGAAATCGGGCGGGATATCGATGTCCTGCATATTACGCGCACCTGGGTATTCACCCGCGCCGATGAGCTGACCAGTGAATGATTGCCGCAGCCTGCGGCTCGGCATGCTCGCTCCGTCCGGGCGAGCATGACCGATAATTACGCCGTCATCGGCAATCCTATTGCGCACAGCAAGTCGCCTCTGATTCATGCCGAGTTTTCCCGGCAGACGGGGCAGGGCATGCATTATGAGGCCCTGCTGGCCCCGCTCGACGCTTTTGCTGCCACAGTAGAGGACTTCAGGCTGCGCGGCGGCAGGGGTGCGAACGTCACCGTTCCTTTCAAGCTTGAGGCCTGCAGAATTTCGGACCGGCTGACCGGGCGGGCGGAAATCGCACAGGCCGTCAACACGCTCTCATTCGAAGCCGGCGGAATCGTCGGAGATAATACCGATGGGGCCGGCTTGGTGCGTGACATCATGGTCAACCTGGACTTTTCCTTCAAAGGGAAACGAGTCCTGTTGATGGGAGCGGGTGGCGCAGCCCGCGGCGTGATGCTGCCGTTACTGGAAGGCGAACCCCGGCTGCTCGCCATCGTCAATCGCACCGGTCAGAAAGCGCGGGAATTGCAGCAATTGTTCTCCTCTCATGGGAACGTCGTGTCAGCAGCGGATTACGCGGAACTCCATAGAGAGCAATTCGATCTCGTCATCAATGCCACCTCGGCCAGCCTGCGGGGCGAGGTGCCGGCTCTGCCGAGTGGCATTTTCGCCCCCGGATCGCTGGCGTACGACATGATGTATGCAGATGAATCGACTCCGTTTCTGCGGCTCGCAAGGCGGCAGGGTGCTGCACGATGCGCCGATGGAACCGGAATGCTGGTGGAGCAGGCTGCCGAATCGTTTTTCCTGTGGCGTGGACTGCGACCCGTGACAGCCCCGGTGATTGCGATGCTCAAGCCGTCGTCGGGATGCTGAGAACATGGATGCACTCCCATGGGAAAATTCTTGACTCGATGGTTCTGGCGCATCGCGCTGCTTCTCTTCTTTACTGTTCTGGTCTATCAGGGATGGATTTTCAGCCAGGTGGTGTACTGGAACCATTACAACCCTTCCTCCAGTGCGTTCATGCGCGACCGGCTGGAAACATTGCGGCAAAAGGATGCAGCAGCGGAAGTAAGGATGCAGTGGGTGTCGTACGAGCGGATCTCTGCCCACCTCAAGCGGGCAGTCGTCGCCGCGGAGGATGGCAAGTTCATGAAGCACGAGGGGCTCGATTTTGATGCCATCCAGTATGCGCATGAGAAAAACGTGAAACAAGGCAGGGTGGTTGCGGGTGGCTCCACTATCACCCAGCAGCTTGCGAAAAATCTGTTTCTTTCCGGAGAAAAGACCCCCTGGCGAAAAATCCAGGAGGCACTCATCGCATTGATGCTGGAAAAAGTAATGTCCAAACGCCGTATCCTGGAGATTTATCTGAATGTAATCGAGTGGGGTCACGGCGTATTCGGCGCCGAGGCTGCGGCTCGCCATTATTACGGCATCCCCGCTGCTTCAATCACGGCAGAACAGGCAGCCCGGCTTGCCGCCATGATTCCCAATCCACGCCTCTACGACCAACGACGACATACATCCACGTCCTGGTTATCCAGAAAAAGCGACCTTATCCGCGGTCGCATGGCGTCGGCACACATCCCCTGATAGCAGATGGGGCAGCTGTAACGCCAATTTTGCGTTCATTGCGCCGCCTGTCATAATATCCCACCAATTTTTCCCTACAATTCAGGTAATCCTGCCTGGGCGAATCCGCCATGACCAGAACGACTCATCTCCGGGAAACAGAAAACCTGCAGGAGCAGTTGCAGCGGGTGATCTATTTGCTGCACGAGCACAAGCTGGCAGAAACGCTCGTGCAATCGCAGGCGATGCCACGGCAGGAGTTCCTGGAAGGCTGGGCGCACGGAGGCAACCTCATCGAGCTGCAGGAACTCCTCGACGGACTCCATCCGGCAGATGTGGCGCACATCCTGGAGGCCTTGCCGCGTGAAGACCGCCGCCTGATCTGGGACCTCGTCAAGGCGGAGCGGGACGGCGAGATTCTTCTGGAAGTATCGGATGCCGTCCGCGAAACGCTGATCGCCACAATGGACAGCGAGGAAATGCGGGCGGCGGCGGAGCAGCTCGATGCCGATGAAATCGCCGACATCGCCCCCGATCTGCCCCGTGACGTTCTCGAAGATGTGTTCCAGTCGCTTCCGATGGAGGAGCGACAGAAGTTGCGCGCCGCCATGTCGTATGCGGACGATGCAGTGGGAGCGCTGATGGACTTTGAAGTGGTGACCGTTCGCGAGGACGTGACCCTGGAGGTGGTGCTGCGCTATCTGCGGCGGCTGAATGAAATGCCGGATCATACCGACCAGTTGTTCGTGGTGGACCGGGATGAATATCTCAAGGGCGTACTGTCTCTGCATCAACTGCTGGTGAGTGATCCCGGCGTGGAGGTGGGCACGGTGATGTCCAAGCCAATGGCGGCGTTTTATCCTGACGAGAAGGCTCATCAGGCCGCACAGGCATTTGAACGCTATGACCTGGTTTCCGCCGCCGTGATCAATGCGGACAGCAAACTGGTAGGGCGCGTCACCGTAAATGCCGTGATGGATTTCATTCGCGAGGAGTCATCCAGCGAGGCGCTCAACCTGGGCGGCTTGCAGGAGGAAGAAGATCTGTTCGCGCCGATATGGAGCAGCTTGAAAAACCGCTGGACCTGGCTGGCGATCAATCTGGTCACCGCTTTTATCGCCTCACGCGTGATCGGGCTGTTTGAAGATTCTATCGAAAAACTGGTTGCGCTGGCAGCGCTGATGCCGATCATAGCCGGGATCGGCGGCAACTCGGGCAACCAGACCATCACGATGATCGTGCGCGCGCTCGCCTTGGGTCAGCTCAACCCTAACAATGCGCGCATGCTGGTTATCAAGGAAATCGGCGTAAGCGCCGTGAATGGGCTGATCTGGGGCAGTGTCGTGGGTGTGTTTGCCTTCATTATCTATCGCAGCATATCGCTCAGCCTGGTAATGACGCTCGCCATGGTATTGAACTTGGTGCTGGCGGCCGTGGCGGGTGTATTCATTCCCTTGACGCTTTATAAGCTGGGCCGCGACCCCGCTGCGGGCTCCAGCGTGATGATCACCGCCATTACGGACAGTGGCGGGTTTTTTATTTTTCTGGGACTTGCAACGATTTTCCTGGTGTAACGATAGAGGTGCCGGTGTGCGGACGAGGCTGCAGGGATGGTCCGAAGGCTTCGACTGTTCCGTCGGCATGGTACGAAATGCCCGTCCTCCCGCACCAGTTCCGGTTTCCCGGTTTTTATTCAGGGGAGAATTTTTTCGCCAGCGGTCAACTGCTCGATGGATTCGCGCTCGCGGATGAGATGGACACATTCGCCCTCGACCATGACCTCGGCGGCGCGCGGGCGTGTATTGTAATTCGAGCTCATGCTCATGCCATATGCGCCCGCTGACATGACGGCGAGCAGGTCTCCCTGAAGGATTGCCAGGCTGCGATCATGTCCGAGGAAGTCTCCCGTCTCGCAAACGGGGCCGACAACCTGATAGGTAGTCTGCGACGTTGCGGTGCGGACGGCAACCGGAAGAATTTCATGGTAGGCCTGGTACAGCGCGGGGCGCATCAGGTCGTTCATGGCCGCGTCCACAATGGCAAAATCCCTATGAGGCGAATGCTTGAGGTACTCGATCCGCGTAAGGAGCAGACCGGCGTTTCCCGTCAGTGCGCGTCCTGGTTCGATGAGGATGCGCTGTTTACGCTGACCCACGGTTTCACACAGGGTCTGGACATATTCTCCGGCGGCGGGTGGTTTTTCCCCGGAGTAGCGAATGCCCAGTCCGCCGCCGAGATCGAGGTGCTCGATCTGCAGCCCCGATGCTTCGAGACGATCGAGCAGCCCCAGCATTTTTTGAATGGTCTCAACGAATGGATCGAGTTCTGTCAGTTGTGAGCCGATATGGCAGTCCAGTCCGGTGAAGCGAATATTGGAGAACTGCCCCGAAGCGGCGTAGAGCGATTCCGCTTCGTCGAAGGGGATGCCGAACTTGTTCTCCTTGAGACCCGTGGAAATATAGGGATGGGTTTTCGCGTCGACGTCGGGGTTGACCCGCAGGCTCACCGGCGCGATTCGATTCATCCCGCCGGCGACCTCATCCAATACCTTCAGTTCTGCTGCAGATTCCACATTGAAGCAGAGTATCCCTGCAGCCAGCGCTGCCCGCATCTCGTCGGTTCGCTTGCCAATTCCGGAAAAAACGATTTTCTGCGGTTCTCCGCCCGCTTTCAGCACCCGCTGCAATTCTCCGCCGGAAACGATATCGAAACCACTTCCCAGGCGGGCAAACAGGTTGAGTATCGCCAGATTCGAGTTGGCCTTGACCGCGTAGCATACGAGATGATCGCGCTTCCCGAACGCAACGTCGAAGGCGTTATAGGCAGAGACCAGGGCCGCGCGCGAATAAACATAGCAGGGCGTACCGAATTCGCGGGCGATACGATCGAGTTCAACCGATTCGACGCGCAATCGGGCATCGCCATAGCTGAAGAATGGGAAGCCGCTCAATTTATCTTATTGACTCAAGGGTTGATCCGACTGATCCGGTTGATCCGGCCGGACCGGCTGATCTGGCTGTTTCTGCTGTTTTTGTTGCGCCGCAGGCTGCGGCAGATAGAGGGGCGCCTTGAGGCCGCAAGCACTCAGCAGGCAGACGGCAATGGCAGCAATGAAGAGCCTTAGCATGGATCGACGGGACAAGTCTTCGGACAAAGATACTAACACAAAGACTACTGGCGGGCCTCTGCTCGCCGGTTGGGCCAGTCGAGTATGACTCTTATCCGATATTCCTCAATCGTTTTCTTGCCGCTGTACAATTCGGATAAATGCTTTCCACTATTCGCCAGAACGCTTTCGAGTGATTCATTTCGATGAGATGCGACAACTCGTGCGCCACGACATAATCCACGAGGTCCAGCGGCTTCTGGATCAGCCGCCAGTTGAGATGGATCAGCCCGCGCGAGTTGCAGCTGCCCCAGAGGGTTCTGGCACGCGACAACCGCAGTTGTGGCAATGTAACGCCAAGCCTTCGTGCATACAGCGCAATGCGCTCCTGAAAGCAGGTCATCGCTTCAGCCCGGTACCATGCCATGACAGCTGTTTCGATTTCACCGGCCGTGATGGCAGATGGCAGCGACAGGGATAAGGATAGTTGTCCGCTGGCGACTGGGGTGTTGTCCTGTACCGGGATCATTTGCACGCCGCCGGCCGGAGAAATCGTTATCCGCCATGGCTCTCCCAGCAATGGCAGAACGGCGCCCTCGCACCACACCGGCCCGGTTGGCTTCCTGTTTTTCCATTCGTCGAGTTTCAGTACGATCCATGCCGCTTTTTTTTGCAATACTGCCTCGACCCGGTTCAACGGTTCCCTCGAGGGAATACGGACAGCCAAACCTTCGCTGCCGATTCTCATGCCGATGGTCTTGCGCCGGCAGCGCATGAGGGTGTAGGCGACTTCGCTGCCATTCAGCACGATGTGCCTGAGCTCGCCCGCAGCAAGCCTGTTCGTCCTTGACTCCTGCAGTTGCCTTGTTTTCATGTCGCCCTGCCCATCTTCCGTTTCTCCGCATCGAGTTGCGCCATTTCTCCTTCGATCCAGGATTCCACCCTGGCATTGAGATCGCCAGGCTCCATTCCTGCGGGATCGATCGGTGCTCCAATGTGGACCGTAATCGTTCCGGGCAGCTTGAGGAACGCATTCTTGCCCCAGAATTCGCCCGCATCGTGCGCGACCGGCACTACCAGGGCGCCGGTATGGGTGGCCAGCCATGCGCCTCCGATCCCGTATCGTCCTTTTTTGCCGGGAGGGATGCGGGTCCCCTCGGGAAATATGACGATCCAGAATCCCGTTCCGAGCCGGTTCTTGCCTTGTTCGACAACCTGCTTCAGGGCTGCTTTTCTCGAACTGCGATCGATTGCAATGGGACTGGTCATGGCCAGTCCCCAGCCGAAGAAAGGCACCAGCAACAGTTCTCTTTTCAATACCCACACCTGGGGCGGGAAGATCAGTTGAAATGCGAGCGTTTCCCATGCCGATTGATGCTTGGAAAGGATGATGCTCGGCGTCTGCGGAATATGTTCCTTTCCCGTGACCCGGTAATGGATGCCGCAGATGACCCGGAGCAGGTGGAGCATCAGGCGGGCCCAGCCCGAAGTGATGCGGTAGCGCCTGAGCGGGGGAAGGGGAAAAGCTGCAAGTACGATCAGGAAGTAAAAGGGGGTAATGATGATCTGCAGCAACGCGTACAGCGTCGAGCGCAGTACGATGGAAATCCGGCTCATTGGATCAATGCATCGACCGCCGCCAGCAGATTCGGAAATATTCTCGTGTCTTCCGGCAATCCGCCTTCAGCCCGGGTTTTCCTGCCTTTTCCGGTCAATACCAGGACCGGGAGGGCGCCCACGGCAGCCGCGGCTTGAAGGTCGCGCAATGAATCGCCGATCGCCGGCGTGCCAGTCAAATCCAGGCCGAAGCGTTCGGAAATTTCCTGGAACATCCCGGTTGCGGGCTTGCGGCAATTGCAATTGTCCGTGTTCGCGTGGGGACAGAAAAACATCGCATCGATCCGACCGCCGGCCTGGTTGACCGCCTTGCACATCTTGTCGTTGATGGCATTGAGCGTCACCATGTCCAGCAGACCCCGCCCGAGGCCGGACTGATTGGTGGCAACCACTACCCGGTAGCCCGCCTGGGTGAGATGGGCAATGGCCTCAAGGCTGCCGGGAATGGGTTTCCATTCGTCCGGCGTCTTGATAAAGGCCGCGCTATCATGATTGATGACTCCGTCGCGGTCGAGAATCGTCAGTTTCATATCAGGTCAGCTTCGAGATGTCGGCCACGCGGTTCATCGCATGCTGCAACCGGGCAAGGAGTGCGAGACGATTCGCGCGCAGGGCCGCATCGTCGGTATTCACTAGCACCTGGTCGAAAAATGTGTCGACCGGTGTTTTAAGAGCTGCAAGTTCCTGTAAGGCCGCCTCGAACTCCCCGATGCCGAAGGCCTCGTCAGCTTTTGGTATCACTTCGGCGAGGACGGCGTAGAGGATCTGTTCGGCCGGCTCCTGCAGCAGTCCGGTATTTACGGTGCCGGACACCTCACCGTCGATCTTTTTCAGGATATTGCCTACCCGCTTGTTCGCAGCGGCCAGGCTCTCTGCTTCCGGCAAGGCGGAAAAAGCGCGTATGGCGGCGAGGCGCTGTGGAATCTCATTCAGGAACTGGGGCTGCGTGGAGATCACCGCATCGATCTGCTGGGGCGTATATCCCTGCTCACGCAATTGACCCGACATCCTTTCGTAAATGAACTCGAGCAGCCGTGCACGTTCGCCATCCCCAAAGCTGATCCGGTCTCCAAATGCTTCACTTGAAATCCCGATCACTTTTTCCAGCGAAATTTCCAGCTCTTTTTCCATTAGCAGGCGTATCACGCCGAGAGCATGGCGCCGCAATGCAAAAGGATCCTTCTCTCCAGTCGGAGTCTGGCCAATGCCGAACATGCCCGCCAGCGTCTCGAGCTTGTCCGCCAGCGCAACGCAGACGCCAGTCATGTTGCGCGGCAGGTCATCTCCGGCAAATCGCGGCCTGTAGTGGTCTTCGATGGCGATTGCGATGTCGTCGCTCAGCCCGTCATGGCTTGCATAGTAACGTCCCATCGTCCCCTGCAGTTCGGGAAATTCTCCCACCATGTCGGTCAGCAGATCCGCCTTGGAGAGCATGGCGGTTTCACCTGCCTTTGCAGCAAGCTCACTTCCGCCGAGATGGAGGCCGATCGCCTGGGCGATCGTCCAGATCCGCTCCACGCGCTCCGCCTGGGTGCCGAGCCTGTTGTGATAAACCACCCGCTGCAGGCTTTCCACCCGCGAAGCCAGTGTTTTCCTGCGGTCCTGGTCGAAGAAAAATTTTGCATCCGCCAGACGGGACCGCAGAACACGCTCGTTGCCCGCAACTATCCGGCCTGAATCGTCCGGACGGATATTGGAAACGATCAGAAACTGATGTGAGAGCCTGCCATTTGTATCCAGCAGCGGAAAGTATTTCTGATTCGACTTCATGGTCAGGATCAGGCACTCCTGCGGCACATCGAGGAACTCGGATTCAAATCTGCCGACCAGCACGTTGGGGCGTTCGACCAGTGCGGTGACTTCGTCCAGGAGCGCCTCGTCGTGGACCAGTTGAAGATTTTCCTTTTCCGCTGCCGCCCGCAATTGCCGTTCGATCTCGTCTCGCCGAAGGGAAAAATCGCCAATCACGCCGCCTGCGGTTTCGAGTTGGTGTGCGTAGCTGTCCGCATCTTCCAGAATCACCGGATTCGCGATTGCCTCGAAACGGTGGCCTCGTGTTTCGCGTCCCGCAGTCAGACCCAGTGCCGTTACGCGCACGGGTTCCGCTCCGTGCAAGGCAACCAGACCGTGCGCGGGACGCACGAAGCTGACCGTGCTCCAGCCGTCAGCCAGCTGATATGTCATGACTTTGGCAATCGGCAGCCTCGCCAGGGTTCCGTCGAGCGCATTTTGCAGCCCTTCCGCCAGTGTCGCACCCCTGGCGGTGCTTTCCATGAACAATGCTTCTGTCTTGCCATCGAATGCGCGCTTGAGCCGGGAGACCGGCGGGCAGGCGGCATCGCCGCAAAGGCTCTGCAGTTTCTTGAGTAGCGCAGGCGTGGCTTCTCCGTTTGCATCCACTCCTACGGCGACCGGCATGAGTTTCCGGGAAACCGGGGTATCCGCCGCCTGGGCTGCCACATGCTTTATGTGCACTGCCAGGCGGCGCGGAGAGGAAAAAGACGTGAAAACAGCATCGTCTCCTGTCAAGCCATGTTCTCTCAGGCTGGCAGTGATCCCTTCCGCGAAACTGAAACCCAGCTTTTGCAGGGACCTGGGCGGCAGCTCCTCCACGAGCAGTTCGACGAGAAGATTTCGGGTCGTATGACTCAAATGGTTTTCTCCAGCGATTCCCGAGCCCATTCCGCCGGCGCCATGGGGAAGCCCATGCGTTTCCTGCTCTCGTAATAGGCTTGCGCCACCCGGCGGGCGAGATCGCGAATCCTCCCGATGTAGGCGGCGCGCTCTGTAACGGAGATCACGCCACGCGCATCCAGCAAATTGAAGGTATGGGCGCTTTTCAGCACCTGCTCGTAAGCAGGGAGCGGCAGGCCACGCTCAATCAGGTGGTTCGCCTGAGCTTCATGGCTGGAAAATGCGCCCAGCAGGAAATCCACATCGCTGTGCTCGAAATTATAAGCGGATTGCTCCACCTCATTCTGATGATAGACGTCGCGATAAGTCAGCCCCGGTGTCCATGTAAGATCGAATATGTTTTCCACGCCTTGCAGGTACATGGCCAGCCGCTCCAGACCGTAAGTGATCTCGCCCGTAATGGGCTTGCAGTCCATGCCCCCGACCTGCTGGAAATAAGTGAACTGCGTCACCTCCATTCCATTCAGCCATACTTCCCAGCCCAGCCCCCATGCGCCCAGGGTAGGGTTCTCCCAATCATCTTCGACAAAACGGACATCATTCTCCCCGAGATTGAAGCCAAGCGCCTCGAGCGAGCCCAGATAGAGATCCAGAATATCGGAAGGGGCCGGTTTCAGCACGACCTGGAACTGGTAATAGTGCTGCAGGCGGTTGGGATTTTCTCCGTAGCGGCCATCCTTCGGGCGCCGGGCCGGCTGCACATAAGCCGCTTTCCAGGGCTCGGGGCCGAGCGCGCGCAGAAAGGTCGCGGTATGGGAAGTCCCGGCACCCACTTCCATGTCATAAGGCTGAAGAAGCGCGCAACCCTGCTCATCCCAGTAGTGCTGCAGGGCAAGAATGATGTTCTGAAAGGTGGGCATGCGGACGTTCCGCCAAATGGAGAAGGGATTATAAAATCGGGATTCTACCGGTTTTTGGAGCGGACGCGAAAATGGGGTATCAACGCAAGCAGCAGGAACAAGGCGGAAAGCCCCAGCATCAGTCCGTTACCGAACCGGACGTACGGCGTTGCCCCGGTGTATCCCTGTGCCATGCCGTGCAGCGCCAGCGTGGTGAAGATATCCGCCTGCTGCAGCACCTTGCCCCGTTCGTCGATGATGGCGGTAACCCCCGTGTTGGTGGCGCGCAGCATGTAGCGGCCGGTCTCCAGCGCGCGCATCTGGGAAATCTGCAGATGCTGTCGCGGCCCGATAGAACGTCCGAACCAGGCATCGTTGCTGACGTTGGCGAGCAATGTCGCTTCCGGCAACTGCTGGGTGATCTCTTCTCCAAACACGTCCTCATAACAGATATTCACTGCTACCCGCTGTCCGGCGAGCTTCATGGGACGCTGGTCGAGGCTGCCGCGTGAGAAGTCCGACAAGGGGAATACATTGACGACCCACCCGAACACAGGTTTCAAGGGTATGAATTCGCCGAACGGCACCAGATGATACTTCCGGTAGCGCTGTTCGGGTGCGGTGCCGAAGCTGAACATGGAATTGTAGTACTCACCGCTCCCCTCCGGCGCTTCGACCATGCCCACGAGAATGTCTCCGTCGTTCCGCCTGGCATGGGCAGCCAATTCTCCAAGGTAGGCCGGCGAGACTTCATCGCGGTATAAAGGTATGGAAATTTCGGGGGTGATGATCAGGCGGCTGTCGCTTTGCAGTGCGAGGGCGGCATACCGCTGCATGGAGTTCACGATTTCTTCCGCGCGCCACTTCAGATCCTGGGAGATGTTTCCCTGCAAAAGGCTTACGGTCACCGGTTCGCCTTCCGGTTCGGTCCATTCAACGTGCTTCAGACCGAGACCCGTCACCCAGATTGCAATGAGGGCAAGAAGATAATTCCGTTTGGCTAGTTCTCTTTCGAACAGCAGGCATATGAGTGCTCCACTGGATGCCAGTACGAGCGAAACGCCATAGACTCCAAGTATGGGGGCAAAGCCGGCAAGAGGACTGTCCGGAACCTGCGAATAGCCCAGCGTCAGCCAGGGAAACCCGGTGAAAAGCACGCTGCGCAGCCAGTCCGACAGTCCCCACAGCGCCCCGATCGCCGCAACCCAGACTGCGGGAGAAACGATGGCAAGTTTCCTCAGTACCCAGCCGATGCTTGCGGGGAAAAGTGCGAGGTATGCGCATAAAACCAGAAGCGCAAGCACCGCAGCGGCCATCGGCATGCCGCCGAAGTCGTGCAGGCTCACGTAGATCCAGGTGACCCCTGCGCTGAACAGGCCCATGCCAAACGAGAAGCCCAGCAAGCCCGCCCGGAAAGCCGACGCGCTGCTGCGCCAGAACCGGCACAGCAGCGCGATCGTGACCAGTGGAACAGGGAAAAGATAAAACGGCGCAAAGCCGAGAACGGTCAATGCGCCGAGCAGAAAAGAAAGGAATGATTTCGAGCGAAAACTATCCAATGTCATCCATTGAATTCAGTGAGCATATTCTCCATCCGCGTAACAGTACGAGTACGCTGGCGAGCAACCGGAACCCGTATCGAGCAGAATAAAGGATGGATCACGTCGGCTCAGGGGCAGGGCTGGGGCAGGTGCAGCCGGAAAGTGGAACCGATGCCTACTTCCGAGTCGATCTCGAGCCTGGCACCGAGCAACCGGGTAGCGCGGGAAACAATGGTAAGTCCGAGTCCCACGCCCGGTTTTCCATAAGTATTTCCACGTCTGAAGGCGTCGAAGAGATTGCCCAGGTTTTCAGGGGGAATGCCCGGCCCCTCGTCCCTGACCGAGATCGTCCAGCCGCACCCCCCGTTACCGGTCATTTCTTCTGCGTCCATTGTCACGGTGCCGCTCGAACTGTATTTTACCGCGTTGCCCAGCAGGTTCTGCAATACCAGGGTCAGCAAGCCCCTGTCGCTTGTGACCCAGGTGTTTCCCGGCGCTTCGATGCGCAACGTGATTCCCTTGGACTGCGCCTCATGGACCCATTCCCGTGAAAGATCTTTCAGTAGAAGATCGATGTCCACCGCGGTCAAATCCAGATTCACCGTTTCATGCCGCAATTGCTCGGCTCGCAGCAGCTGATCCATTCCGGCCGTGGTATTGAGGATTGCCCTGGTGATCGATTCTATGTTCCTTGCGCTGGCCGCATGCTCCGGCGCTGAGGCGAGCTTCATTGCCAGAAGCTGCAAATGAAGCGTTGCATGGTTGAGATGGTTTCGAAGATCGTGCGAGAGAAACGAGAGATAGATCGCCTGAGTCTCACTCGAAGCTTTGATCTGCTGCTGAAGATGATCGGTAAACGCCATGATCCCGCTTTGAAGGGCGGCATCGATTGCCATGTTCAGGGCGATCATGGCCTGGGCATCCGGCTTCTGTTCCAGGGCTTCGGAAACCCGCGCTACGATTATCCGTCGAAGCAAGCGGTATTCGACGACGAATTCATACATACTGTAGTTTTCGTCAAAGCGGGTTGCGCCATGAATTTTGCTGCCTTCGATGAGTTCCCGGGTTTCACGCGGCTTGCCGGAGGCAAGTGCCTCGACCATTTCCTGCAGGATTGCGGGAAGCGAGTTGCGAAGCTGCTGGCGAGTCAGTTCGTCGGCTGCTGGCAGCGTCTGCTGCACCGCGGCTTCCCATTCCCGCATGATGAAATCCGCCTGCGACTGCAATGCTTCGGCCAGATGTGGAAAGGCGTTGTATGCCAGCAGATCGAGGGTCAGGTCTTCGGTGGGCATTCGTCTTGGTTCCTTGAACGCGCGATGCCTGGAAAGGAGACAGGGCTTGACTTCCCTTTGACTTCCCCTTGAGTGAGATCGTCGAATCCTGTTCCAGGCCCTTCCAAGCTATTCTTCGAAGTCATTCCTGATGGGATTCCAGATTTTCCGGGGTTCGCGGTGTGTGAGGACTGGGGGATTATACGGGAGCCTTTCCTGGGTGCGAATGCGAATACAAAAATAAACACTCCTTTTCAAGCTCGGTTGGCAAGCCGGAAGCAGCCGATTGTGAAGGATGGTTTTTGACACCTCCAGCCCCCAGCCATTGATCTCATTCCACACGGCATCCAGGGTTTTTATGCTACACTCCGGGTCTCGTTATACTCCGGGTCTCACGCGAGAGGGAAGCATGCTGAGCCACAAATTCAGGGTTTTGGCGCAAAAGCCACTGACATTGACAAAAAAGAAATTGCGCTGGCTGATTCTGGTATCGAGCTTTCCATTGTTCGGCATGGTTGCTGCTTTCGGCATTGCTCCCGATACTTCAGTCGAAGACCTTCCGGTTGAGCAAGTCGTTCTTGAGCTGGACCTGCCAGAAATCCATCCGGATTCCGCTGGCGAGATGATGTTCTGGCGCCAGGAACACGTCCAGCGAGGCGATACCATCGGCACCCTGCTATCCCGCCTTGAGGTCAACAATCAGGATGCAATGAAATTTCTGCGGGCTGCGCACGACATGAAGGCCATGCATCAGCTTGTGCCGGGCAGAGTCTTTCATGCACAGACTTTGGCGTCGGGCGAACTGGTTCTGCTTCGTTATTTTCAGGGGGGGAGCGAGCAGTTCGTCGTGAGAAAGATCGCCGGTGTTTTCAAGACTGCCAGCGAGCCAGCCGAACTGGAAACTCACGTACAGATGAAGTCGGGCGTGATCGACAGTTCCCTGTTTGCCGCCATCGATAGTGCAGGCGTTCCGGATAGTGTGGCCACGCAGATCGTTGATATTCTCGCCTCCGAGATCGATTTCCACCGCGATATCCGCAAGGGAGACCGCTTTACCGTGGTCTACGATTCGCTGTACGGCAACGGTGAACCAGCCAGGGCCGGGCGTGTGCTCGCGGTTGAGTTCGTGAATCAGGGCATGCCGTACCGAGCTCTTTATTTCGAGGCAGAGAACGGGGAAAGCGGTTATTACGCACCGGACGGTAAAAACCTGAAGAAGGCATTTCTCCGTTCCCCGCTCGAATTTTCCCGTATCAGCTCCGGTTTCTCCCTCGGCCGTTTCCATCCCGTTCTCAAGACATGGCGAGCGCATAAAGGCATCGACTATGCCGCGCCGACGGGTACGGGCGTGAAAGCCGCGGCGGATGGAACCGTAGCGTTTGCCGGTTGGCAGGGAGGATATGGTAACGTTATCTTTCTGCAGCATGATGGATCCTATTCCACCGTATACGGTCACTTGTCGGCTTTTGCAAAAGGCCTGCGCCAGGGACAGCGTGTCCGGCAGGGAGAGATCATCGGTCGGGTTGGTGCCACCGGCATGGCCACGGGTCCGCATCTTCACTACGAGTTTCGTTTCAATGGCGTCCAGCGCGATCCCCTGAAGGTCGCCATGCCCGCTGCGGGGCCTGTTGCTCCGAGGTACATGGCCGCATTTTACGAGTACACGAAGTCGTCCATGGCGAGGCTGGATATGTTGCGCGGCACCAGCCTTGCATTCCTTGATTAGATCCGGTCGTTTCCTGGAACAAAAGGTAAGCACGCGAGCAACTTGAAGGCTGCTTATTACATCGGCATCATGTCCGGCACTAGTCTGGATGGAATAGATGTGGTGCTAGCGGACTTCAGCGCGACGCTTCCTTCCCTGCTGCACACTTTTTATGTGCCTTACGATGCGGGTCTTCGCGATCGGTTGCGGGAGTTGCACCATGCCGGTCATGATGAGTTGCACCGGGCGGCCATGCTTGGCAACGAACTGGCCCGCAATTATGCCGGGGCAGTGGCAGGCCTGCTTGCGAGAAGCAGTGTAACGCCAGGCAATATCACAGCCATCGGCTGTCATGGACAGACCGTTCGTCATTGTCCGCAATCAGGCAGCGGCTATACCATTCAGATAGGCAACTCCGCTCTGCTGGCTGAACTCACCGGTATCACCGTTGTGTCCGATTTCAGAAGCCGCGATATCGCAGCCGGGGGGCAGGGCGCGCCTCTCGTTCCCGCATTTCATCGAGTTCTATTCGGGCATCCGCAGCTTTATCGTGTGGTCGTCAATATCGGCGGCATCAGTAATATCACCAGCCTTGCACCTGATGGCGGGGTGATCGGGTTCGATTGCGGCCCCGGCAATAGCATGATGGACGAATGGTGTCTCCGGCATACCGGCAGGCCGTACGATGAGAGCGGCGCGTGGGCGGCATCGGGCACGGTCCTGCAAGCGTTGCTCAGGGAATTGCTGGCAATTCCTTTTTTTTCCCTTCGACCTCCGAAAAGCACCGGCAGGGAAACATTCAGCCTGGCCTGGCTCGAGAGCTGCCTGAACGGAAATGAAAAACCCGCGGATGTTCAGGCGACCCTGCTGCAGCTAACTGTAGAAGGTATTGCCGGCTCCATATCGAGTTATTTTCCGGATGCGATGGAAGTCTATCTATGCGGAGGCGGGGCACGCAATGAAACACTGGTTGCCGGATTGACGACTGCCTTGCGGGGCAGGAAAATAGATTTGACGGATAGCCTCGGCGTGGACGCGGACTGGCTGGAGGCTTTTGCTTTTGCCTGGCTGGCGAAGCAGGCTATCCAGGGGAATCCGGGTAATATTCCGGCGGTGACGGGTGCCAGAGGCACGCGACTGCTGGGTGCAATTTACCCCGCCGGGCCGCAAATGCAGGCGAAAGCCTGAATTTTCGTCTGTTCGTCTTTGCAGCACCTCCTTGCAGCTCAGGCAGCCTGGACAGCTCAGACCGAGAAAGACGATCCGCAGCCGCAGGTACTGGATGCGCCAGGATTCTTGATAACAAACTGGGCACCTTCCGCGTTTTCCTGGTAATCGATTTCCGCTCCGGCCAGATACTGAAAGCTCATGGCGTCGATAAGGAGTTTTACCCCGTTTTTCTCCATCACTGTGTCGTCTTCGCTGACCAGTTCGTCAAAGGTGAATCCGTATTTGAAGCCGGAGCATCCGCCGCCCGCCACGAAGACTCTCAGTTTGAGATCGCTGTTTCCTTCTTCCTCGATCAATTCCCTGACCTTGTTCGCGGCGCTATCCGTAAAGATCAATGGAACTTCCATTGGCGTGATCTCGTCAACCTGGGTGAGTGCGCTCATATCAAGCTCCGGATAAAAAATTCTCCCGCTACTTCGCGAAGATCAATCATTGCCATGGGCCGCCTGTAACAATGCCACCACCTTGCCGTCGCCTGCCCCCATGGTGTGCATGTGAAGCAGCATGCCGTGAACCGATGCGCCCAACTGAATTTCCATGGTTTTATAATGCACGTCGCCCGTGATCCTGGCTTTGGCCTGCAGCTCCACATACTCGCTGGCTTTTATTGCACCGACCACAGTGCCGTTGATAACCGCATGAGAAACCTGTATCACACCCTCGACGACTGCCTGATCGCTTAAAACCAGTGTACTGGGTTTGTCCCCAAGAGCGGTAATGTTGCCTGTAATGCGACCGTCTATGCGCACCCCTCCGCTGAAGTTGATATCCCCATGAATGTGAGTTCCCGCACCGATGAGCGACTCGATCTGGTTTTGAGGCGTACCGGTTTTTTTCCCAAACATGTTCTCTCCTTCATAAAGACAGGTTCACTGTCTGCATCAGTTTCGCCTGCGCCGCGCCTTTCTCGAACACCTTTACCTGCATGCTCTCCACAATGGCTTCCTGGGGGAGTCGGAAAGTATTTTCCACCCGCTGATAAAACCTGAAGCTGACATCGAGCATTTTCGAAGGCGTCTCGCTGGTGAGAGGCAATACCATCTTTTCACCATTCTGGAGGAAATTGACGGCAAACTCCAGGCTTCCCTGAAAATCCTTGCCACGCGGGCCGGAATGGACCAGCAACAGGCTGTAGCGATATTCTCCCGGCAGTTTACCGCGTTCCAGTTTCAATCCGCCGATGGACACGCGCTGGTCAGGTTTGGCCGGAGCTGATCCAAGGCTCTGAAAGAACGCCAGATCTTCCTTCAGCCGCGTATTTTCATCCTGCAGGCTTTTGACCTGCTTGATGATATCCTCACGTGCAACCTTGTCCATCTGCGACTGCTGATCGAGACCCGCCAATTTCGTGCGCAATTCATCGTTATCCTGCTGGAGGCGGGTATTCAACTGCACAAGCCGATCCATGTCAGACCCGGCTTCATTCCGGACAGGGTTCGAAAACTTGCGCCCCGCATCGTACATTCCCCACGAAAGTACAAGTGCCAATGCGATCAGAACGGCAACGGTCAACCAGCGCACATGTGCAGGAACATGCGGACGCACCGCCATCCGCTGCGCAGCTATTCCATACTTTCTCTTGAGAGATCGGATCATAGGCCTGGGCGATGCGGCAACGGATTACCGGAACACGTTTCGTCGACGGTATCGCCCGGGAGCATGATCAAAACAGGTAACGCATTTTTTCATCCAGTCACTGCAAGGGATGTCGGCATGGGCATCATATGGGGCTTACAGGCATTTTACGCTGGCGGTCCTGTTCTGACAAAGAATACGGGGAGGTGTTCGGGACGAATTGGGTGACGGGATGTTCGGCTTCGTCCGGATCCTCGTTCATCGCTCCGTCAGGGCAGCAGCGGAGCATGGGTGATGCCCAGGGTTTCCGGCAGCCCGAACATGAGGTTCATGTTCTGCGCTGCCTGCCCTGCCGCGCCCTTCACGAGGTTGTCGGTCACGGCCAGTATGACTGCCGTTTCGCCATCCTGCGGGCGGTGGACCGCGATCCGGCAGAGATTCGAGCCACGCACGGAGCGGGTTTCTGGATGGGTGCCGGCGGGGAGCACGTCGACGAACGGCTCGTCCGCGTACCGTTTTTCATACAGCCCCTGCAAATCGACATCCGCGTGAAGTCTGGCGTAAAGGGTTGCATGGATTCCGCGGATCATCGGGGTGAGATGCGGCACGAAGGTGAGCCCTACTGGCCGGCCTGCTGCATTGGACAGACCCTGGCGTATCTCTGGCAGGTGACGATGACCCGGTACCCCGTATGCCTTGAAGTTATCCGCCGCCTCTGCAAAAAGCGTATGGACTTCCGGGTTGCGTCCCGCGCCCGAGACACCGGACTTGGCGTCTGCCACGAGGTGATCCAGGTCCGCGACGCCAGCTTCGGCCAGAGGCAGAAAGCCCAGTTGCACTGCGGTGGGATAACAGCCCGGGTTGGCGATGAGGCGCGCACTTCTGATTCTGTCGCGATTGACCTCGGGTAGTCCGTAGACTGCCTCTGCCACAAGATCGGGACAGGCGTGCTTCATGCCGTACCATTTTTCCCATACCGCCACGTCCTTGATGCGAAAATCCGCAGCCAGGTCAATGACACGTACGCCGGCGTCCAGCAGGGATCGAACCTGCTGCATGGCAATCCCGTTGGGTGTGGCGAAGAAAACCAGGTCGCACTTGTCCAGGCTGGCGTCGGCAGGCTCGCTGAACTTGAGCGATATGCGTCCGCGCAGGCTGGGAAACAGTTCGGCGACTCCTAGCCCGGCTTCCTTGCGCGAAGTAATTGCTTCAATGGTTACCTCCGGATGCTGAGACAAAATGCGCAGCAACTCGACACCCGTGTAACCGGTTCCGCCTACAATCCCAACTTTGAGCATGATTCCTCCAATGCACCGAAAAATCACGTACCGGATCAGGCACTACAATGCACGAATGCCAGCTGATCATCAGGCACGGTTTGCCTTCCCTTTTTAGAAGGCGCTGCTGCATCTGATTATAAGGTAACAGCCAGAAAAGAAAAAAGCCGCCAGAACGGGGCGGCTTTTTGCCTGAAAGGGAAGCACTTACCGCTTGGAGAACTGTTTTCTTCTCCGTGCCTTGCGCAGGCCGACCTTCTTTCTTTCAACCTCGCGCGCATCCCGCGTGACCAGCCCCGCGTTGCTCAATACGGGCTTGAGCGACTCATCGAAATCGATCAGCGCCCGGGTGATCCCATGCCTGACGGCTCCGGCCTGCCCGGATTCACCTCCCCCGTGAATATTGACCAGGATATCGAAGCGATCGAGATTTCCTGTCAGTTCGAGCGGCTGGCGTACCACCATGCGCCCTGTTTCACGAGAAAAAAATTCATCGACCGGCTTATCGTTGACTGTAATCAAACCTTTTCCAGGCTTGATAAATACGCGTGCGACCGCGCTTTTGCGTCGCCCGGTACCATAACTGTAAGTCACACCCATGATCAGGCCCTTATTTCAAGCTGGCGCGGTTGTTGCGCCGCATGTGGATGCGTCGCGCCAGCATAGATTTTTAATTTCTTCAGCATCGCATATCCGAGCGGACCTTTCGGCAACATCCCCTTCACCGCCTTCTGGAGCGGTCGTTCCGGAAAACGCGCACGCAATTTGACAAAATTGGTGGTATAGATACCCCCGGGATAGCCGCTATGGCGATGATAAAGCTTGCTGTCGGCCTTGTTGCCCGTGACCCGTATCCTGTCCGCGTTGATTACCACGATGTAATCGCCCGTATCGACATGCGGAGTATAAATGGGCTTGTGCTTGCCGCGCAAACGATGCGCGATTTCTGCGGCGAGACGCCCCAGCACCTTGTCGGCCGCGTCCACTACGAACCACTCATGAGTCACTTCATGTGGTTTCGCTGAAAAGGTCTTCACCAACCCACCCCTGCTTAGTCGCTAAAGGCGCGAATTCTATTCCAGAGCGGTGTCAATGTCAAATTCGGCCATGGAATGACCGACGTTCCTACCCACTGGGGCAAGCGATACGCATCCAGCCCGCATCCAACCGGCAAGCTCGTACCTGTCAGGATGGATGTCCGCAATTTTTCTTACCGCCAAAAATTTCGTGAAAACAGTTATTATAGCGCTGCTCGAAAACGCACTATCCAAAAACGCGCGGGTCTCAGCAATGTGTTAGTCCTCGCCAGACGGAAAACACTGCAAATTCATTATTATAAATTGCCCTGAGGAGAGGTTTGTATGTCGCAAAAGCACCCAGTTATCGCTGTTACCGGATCGTCCGGCGCAGGCACATCGACAGTCAAGAAGAGTTTCGAGCATATTTTCAGGCGCGAGAAACTGACTGCTGCGGTAGTCGAGGGGGACAGTTTCCATCGCTATGACCGTGACGCAATGAAAAACGCGGTGGCCGAATCGGAAAAAGACGGAGGCCACCCCATCAGCCACTTCGGCCCCGAGGCCAACGAGTTCGAGAAGCTGGAAGTATTATTCAAGAAATATGGCGAGACCGGGGGAGGTGATGTTCGCCTGTACCTGCATAATGACGAGGAGGCTGCGCCATACCGGCAGAAAGCCGGAACCTTCACGCCCTGGTCGCCGATCGAGCCGGGCTCGGATTTGCTGTTCTACGAGGGACTGCATGGCGGCGTGAAGAGCGATACGGTCGACGTTGCGCAATATGTGGATCTGCTGGTGGGCGTGGTACCCATCGTGAACCTGGAGTGGATACAGAAAATTCACCGGGACATGAATGCACGCGGTTATTCGGCAGAGGCGGTGACCCACACCATTCTTCGTCGCATGCATGACTACGTGCACTACATAACGCCGCAATTTTCGCGCACCCATATCAATTTCCAGCGAGTGCCCACGGTGGATACTTCCAATCCGTTTGTCGCGCGTGACATTCCTACGCTGGACGAGAGTTTTGTCGTCATTCGCTTCCGGGAGCCCAAGGATGTGGATTTTCCCTACCTGCTCGCCATGATTCACAATTCTTTCATGTCTCGTCCGAACACCATTGTCGTGCCCGGTGGGAAAATGGGACTGGCCATCGAACTTGTGCTGACGCCGCTCATCCTGGCTCTGGTGGAGGCAAGCCGCCGGAAATAGCAGGAATAACGGGAATGTCTGCCGGACGGCCGGCGGCTGGATGGAGTTTCAGGCATTTCCGCGCATACTGTATGACGTTTGGCTGGCTTCCGCTGCTTTCCGTCTTTCCGTCTCGTTTTGCACATTTGAAAATTGGTAATTCCGGCCATACGCGCCGGTGTCCTGAATGTCCTCTTTGCTCGCTGCACTCAATCCGGAACAACTCGAGGCTGTCACGCTGCCACATCGATCCGCCCTCGTGCTGGCGGGCGCGGGCAGTGGGAAGACGCGCGTGCTCACCACGCGCATTGCCTACCTGATCCAGTCCGGGCAAGCGAGTCCTCACAGCCTGCT
>CAZYYR010000013.1:20690-22445 GCA_964651465.1 uncultured Nitrosospira sp. | reverse complement strand
GAGATGTCTATGCGAAGATGGCAAGCCAGGCATACGGCAAGGCGCTGCAACTCGACAAGGCCAATGCCGCTGCGCAGACCAAGCTCGCCATGATCAAGGATTTGTTCACGAGCAAATCCCAGGGAATACATACTGCGGCAGCGTCTGTGCCGGCTTCCTCGCCGACCCCGATGCCGGCATACGACAAGGGCAAGCCGGCGGAAACTGCCGGGAAGGCGCCAGAACCGGCGAAGAAAACAGCAGCGGCGACGCCCGAAAAGCCCGTATCGGCGCCAACTGCGATCACCAGGGAGCCCGTCCCGGAAAAACCTGCTGGGGAGAAGCCTGGTGGGGGGAAGCCTGCTGCCGAAAAAACCGTCGCTGCGGATAATACCAAGAAAATCATCGATACGGTTCATGCCTGGGCCAAGGCATGGTCAGCTCGGGATACAGGCGCCTACTTCTCATTCTACGCAGACGATTTTCGCTTTTCGGGTGCCAAGAGTCGCGCTGCGTGGGAAAAAATCCGGCAGGAGCGCATCAGTAAACCGAAACTGATCGAGGTTGCCGTGACCCAGCCCAAAGTCCATTTCACTGATCCGACGCATGCCAGAGTGAGTTTCAAGCAGTCCTATCGGTCCGACGCGCTCAAAAGCCAGTCTTCCAAAATACTCGAGATGGTCAAGAAAGAAGGAAAATGGCTGATAAAACAGGAGCGTGTGGGACGATGAAATCGCCCAGTCTCGTGGATATCCGGATGCCCTGTCCGTTGACCCGGGTGAGCAAAGCTGCAACCGCCATAATGTTCTGCTTCACAATTTCCGGGGCCTTCGCGGGCGATCCGGCAGACTCGCAGGACGCACCGATGACCGGACCGGAAACGATGCTGATCAAAAGCCTGCAGGAAATCACCGAGAATCGCATGGCTTCCGCTTTGAGCGGGATCGAGGAACTGCTCCAGGCAACGCCGAATTTCCGGCTCGCCCACCTGATCAAAGGCGACCTGCTGCTGGCCCGCACCCGTCCGATCGATAACATGGGAGCGATGGCCGGAGCCGCACAGCAACTGATCGAAGATCTCCGTGAAGAAGCACGGGCACGCATCCAGTGGCACCAGTCATCGGTTCCGCAGGACATGACGCCCAAATATCTGCTGCAAATGCAGCCGGAACAGAAATACGCGGTTATCGCCGATACCCGCAAATCCAGGCTTTATCTGTACCGCAACGTGAAAGGCCAGCCACACTATCTTGCCGATTACTATATCAGCAGCGGAAAGAACGGCCCGCAAAAACTGAAGGAAGGGGACAAGAAAACCCCAGTCGGTGTTTATTTCGTTACGGCCGACGTGCCGCGGGAGAAGCTCACCGACTTTTATGGTGGCAAAGCGTTTCCGATCAATTACCCCAACGAATGGGACAAACGGGAGGGACGCAGCGGTTTTGGCATCTGGCTCCACGGTACGCCTTCGAATACTTACAGCCGCCCTCCTCGCGCCAGCGACGGTTGCGTCGTGCTCTCCAATGGAGACCTGAACAGTCTGGCCACGCGCCTGCAGGTTGGCATCACGCCGGTGATCATCAGCGAGCAGATTGAGTGGATCAAACCAAAGGATGCAACTGCATTGCGCAAACAGTTGCTGCGGCGGGTGGAGCACTGGCGCCGGACCTGGGAGAGCGGAAATATCGACGCATATATTGCCAACTACGGACGCGAATTTTCCAGCGAGAACCAAAATCTGGCAGAATGGGCGGAGCACAAGCGGCAGATCAACGC
>CAZYYR010000013.1:6691-20590 GCA_964651465.1 uncultured Nitrosospira sp. | reverse complement strand
TTTTATCCCATCAAACCCATGCGACTCTACGGCACTATTTGCGCTTTTTCGCTTTTGTTCGGCCTCGGTGCTCCGGCTCCAGCCGGAGCAGCTCATCCCCTGGTCGAGGTGAAGACCAGTTCCGGCAAAATCGTGCTGGAGCTCTACCGCGACAAGGCCCCCAAAACCGTGGACAATTTTTTGCGCTATGTAAAAGACGGTCATTATAATGGCACGATTTTCCACCGCGTCATTTCGGGTTTCATGATCCAGGGCGGCGGACTCGACAAAAGCCACAGGCAGAAACCGACCAGGCCGCCTGTGGAGAACGAGGCCGCAAACGGCCTCAGGAACGAAATCGGGACCGTCGCAATGGCACGGACCCAGGATCCGCATTCGGCAACGGCCCAGTTCTTCATCAACGTTGCGGATAATTCCTCTCTCGACCATAGCTCGCCGACACCCCGCGGCTATGGCTATACCGTTTTTGGCAAGGTCGTTCAGGGACTGGATGTCGTCAGGGAAATTGCCGCCACCCCCACCGGCCCCGGCGATGTGCCAAGGAATACGGTAGTCATCGAAGAAATCAGACTCATCTCGCACGCGTCAGCGCCACCCCCGGCACATCCATGATATTGAGGACAAAACATGATCAGACTCAACACCAATTACGGCGACATCACCCTCGAACTCGACAGTGAAAAAGCGCCGCTGACGGCCCAGAATTTCCTGGATTACGTAAACAGCGGTCACTATGACAATACGATATTCCATCGCGTGATCGACAATTTCATGATCCAGGGCGGTGGCTTCGAGCCGGGGATGATACAGAAGCAGGCGCGTGCCCCGATTCAGAACGAGGCAGCCAACGGCCTGAAAAACCAGGAATATACGGTTGCGATGGCACGGACGTCGGATGTACATTCCGCCACGGCGCAGTTTTTCATCAATGTGAAAGATAACGATTTTCTTGATTACAAATCATCCACCTCCCAGGGGTTCGGCTATTGCGTATTTGGACGGGTAGTGGACGGCAAGGATGTGGTGGACAGGATCAAAAAGGTCAAAACAGGCTCCAGAAGCGGTCACCAGGATGTTCCGGTGGAAAACGTGATCCTGCATAAAGCGGAAGTGGTCGAATAGCCAGCGCCGACGGAAGACCGGGGATACACGGCAGAACGCGCATAATGTCCCATTTTCTTCCGAAGGTTCGTTTAATCGTCCGATCTGATGAAAGAAACCTTTATCGGGAGAAGTCATGTCCACGCTTCAAGTTCTTGCGGCAATATCGGCCAGCCTCTGGCTGATCGGCCTCGCCGGATGCACAACCACCACTGCAGGTGGCGCGGTCGGCGCAAACAGGTCCCAGTTGCTGCTCATCTCTTCCGAGCAGCTGGAGCAGACAGCCGCGCAAGGCTATAGCCAGCTCAAGGCAGAGGCAACCCAGCAAGGCGCCCTGAACAAGGACGCGAAGATGCTGCAGCGGGTGCAGGCGATCGCTCGACGCATCGAACCGCAGACGGGCATATTCCGAAAGGACGCCCCCGGCTGGAAATGGGAGGTCAATGTCATAGACAGCCCCGAACTCAACGCCTTCTGCATGCCCGGCGGCAAGATCATGTTCTATTCCGGCCTGATCAATCAGCTGAACCTGACCGACGAGGAGATCGCGGTGGTGATGGGTCATGAAATCGCCCACGCGCTGCGCGAGCACTCGCGTGAACAGGTCTCGCAGGCAATTGCGGCCCAGACCGCACTGGGCGTGGGCACAGCGGTATTCGGCCTTAGCCAGACGACAGCCAATCTCGCCGGCATCGGTTACCAGGCCTTTATTGCCACGCATTTCAGCCGTACTGACGAGTCCGAGGCAGACCGCATCGGACTCGAGCTCAGTTCACGGGCAGGCTATAATCCGCGCGCGGGAATCACACTCTGGCAGAAGATGATGAATGCCAAGAGCGGTGGGCAACCGCCCGAATTCCTGAGCACCCACCCGGCCGACTCTACCCGCGTCCAGCAGATCGAATCGTTGCTGCCTGTCGTACTGCCCCTGTATGAGGCGAGCCGCCGTTGAAGGGTGCAAACCATGAAGCGTACCGGCAAGCGTAGAGCCCGCTTGATCATCGTTCTGGCCATACTGCTGCCCATCATCGAAATCAACCAGCTCGTGCGTTAGCAGGCCCTGTGCATCGGGCAGGTATTTGCTGCGCGATCGATCAGCCGCTCAATCCATTTGCCAGGTCGGCCTTGATATCCTCTGCCGCTTCGAGTCCTACCGCGATGCGCAGCAACCCTTCCGTAATCCCCGCCGCATCCCGGCTGGCCTGACTGATACGGCCATGGGTGGTCGTAGCGGGATGTGTCAGCGTGCTCTTGGTATCCCCCAGGTTGGCGGTGATCGAAATCATGCGGACGGAGTCCACCACCCGCCACGCGGCCTCCCTGCCCTTCCTCAGCTCAAATGAAACGATCCCCCCGCCGGTTTTCTGCTGGCGCATGGCAAGCTCATGCTGAGGATGGGACGAAAGGCCGGGGTAATGAACTTTGGCCACGCCGGGCTGGGCTTCCAGCCAGCGGGCAATTTCCATGGCGTTCGAAGAGTGTTTATCCATCCGGATCTTGAGGGTTTCCATTCCTTTCAGGATTACCCAGGCGTTGAAGGGACTCAAACTCGGTCCGGCTGTGCGAAGAAAGCCGAATATGCCCTGATCCATGACCAGATCCCGCCTGCCCAGCACGGCGCCGCCCAGCACCCTGCCCTGGCCTTCCAGATATTTGGTCGCCGAATGGATCACTAGGTCGGCGCCCAGTTCCAGCGGGCGCTGAAGCGCAGGCGAGCAGAAGCAGTTGTCGACCGCGAGCCATGCGCCCGCTTTTTTTGCCACCGCCGCAAGCGCCGCGATATCCGAAATTTCCGTAAGCGGATTTGAAGGTGTCTCGATGAACAGCAGCCTTGTGCGAGGCTGAATGGCGGCCTCCCATGCCCCAACATCGGTGGCGGAAACGAAAGTGGTTTCGATATTGAAGCGCTTGAGGATATTGCTGAACAGGCTCACTGTTGCGCCAAACAGGCTGCGCGACGCAATGATGTGATCACCGGCCGACAGCAGGCCCATGACACAGGCAAGAATGGCCGACATCCCCGAAGACGTGGCGACGCAGGCCTCCGCGCCCTCCAGCGCGGCAAGGCGCTCCTGGAACGCGGTCACCGTGGGATTGGTGAAGCGCGAATAGATGTTTCCCGGCTCCGCATCGGAAAAACGCGCTGCAGCCTGCGCTGCGCTCTCGAACACGAAGCTCGAAGTCAGATACAGCGCCTCCGAATGCTCGTTGAATTGACTCCGGTGTATCCCGGTATGCAATGCCAGCGTCTCCAGCTCAAAATCATCAGCCACACGGTTCTCCCCAAGAATGCAAAACAAAAACCCGTTCAGCCTGCGCCAAAACGGGTTTTTCCGCTTTAGCCGTACTTATAACGCGCCCGCAAGCTGACTATCAAATCGGCGCTTCCTTAAAACTACCTTCGCGAACTGCGTTTGTCAAATCCCGTCAACCCGCAGATGCCAGGTTCAAATCGAGTTGCGTGCTGGAACTCACCCGCGATAACGGCGCCGTGCCCGCGCGCTGCGCTTCCAGAAAGGCAAGGTACTCCGAAGTGACGTCGCCGGTGATGTAGCGCCCATCGAAACAGGAAGTCTCATACCGGGTAATCGACGGGTTGACCCGGCTGACGTCCTTTATCAAGGAATCCAGGTCCTGGTAAACGAGATAGTCCGCGCCAATTTCGCGGCAGATCTCCTCCTCGTCGCGGCCGGTGGCGATAAGTTCCTGGCTTGTCGGCATGTCGATCCCGTAGACATTGGGGAAGCGTACGGGCGGTGCAGCGGACGCGAAATAGACCTTGTGCGCGCCCGCCTCCTGCGCCATCTGGACGATTTCCCGGCTCGTGGTGCCGCGCACGATCGAATCGTCCACCAGCAGCACATTCTTGCCGCGAAACTCGACACCCATGGCATTGAGCTTCTGGCGGACCGATTTGCGCCGCAGCTGCTGGCCCGGCATGATGAATGTCCGCCCGATGTAGCGGTTCTTGACGAACCCCTCCCGGAAGCTCACTCCCAGGCGGTTTGCCAGCTGTAATGCGCTGGGACGGCTGGAATCGGGAATGGGAATGACTACATCGATATCCAGATGACGCATGGTCCGCGCAATCTTGTCCGCCAGGCTTTCTCCCATGTTGAGCCGCGTTTCATAAACCGAGATTCCGTCGATGACGGAGTCGGGCCGCGCCAGATAAACGTATTCGAAAATGCAGGGATTATGCGTCGCATTGGCAGCACACTGCTTGCTGTGGAAGTTACCGTTCTCATCGATGAAAATCGCCTCGCCCGGCGCAACATCCCTGACCAGCTTGAACCCCAGCGTATCGAGGGCCACGCTTTCGGATGCCACCAGATACTCCATTCCGTGCTCGGTTTCCGCACAACCGAAGACCAGCGGGCGAATGCCGTACGGATCCCGAAAAGCGAGCAAGCCATAGCCGGCAATCATCGCCACTACGGAATAGGCACCCCGGCAGCGCTCATGCACACCCGATATCGCGTCGAAAATTGCAGGCGGATCGAGCTGATGGTTTCTCGTACTTGTCTGGAGCTCATGTGCGAGCACGTTGAGCAGCACCTCCGAGTCCGAACTAGTGTTGACATGGCGCAAGTCCTCGCGGAACAGCTCCTGCTTGAGTTGAACAGCATTGGTGAGATTGCCGTTATGCCCGAGTACGATGCCGAATGGCGAGTTGACGTAAAACGGCTGCGCCTCGGCTGCAGATTCCGCGGACCCCGCGGTGGGGTATCTCACTTGGCCTATGCCTATGTTGCCGGGCAGCGCGCGCATGTTTCGCGTGCGGAACACATCCCGCACCTGACCGCTGCCTTTGTGCATATGGAACGTGTTACCCTGGGCGGTAACGATGCCGGCAGCATCCTGTCCGCGATGCTGCAGCACCAGCAGACCATCGTACAGCAACTGGTTGACGGGCATTTGTGCGACCAGGCCCAGAATTCCACACATGACTGCACTCCGCGAAGGTGGCTTGGATCAATGCTGCATGAAAACTGCACCGCATCCGCATGACGGCACCGGCTGCGCGCCTGCATACTCATTATAGCCGGTTCGAATATTGCTCACGGCTTGCGTTCGAGCCGCACATAACTGATACGCTGCGAGAGATCCTGCGGCAGCCACGGCATCACCATGAGCGCGGCTGCTTCCAGCGGCTTGCTCAGCATGGCCTTCTGCCATAACGGCTCCTGCGGCAAGGTCGTCAACCCTGCTCCCAGCACGATCAGCAGCACGACCGCAAACCCTCGTGTGAAACCGAACAGCGATCCCAGAAACCGGTCCGTGAATCCCAGCCCAACGGCGTTCACCAGAGCGGAAATCAGCATCGTGACCAGGCCCATTGCCAGTAACGCGGCCAAGAAGAGTACGCCGAATGCCAGGATTATCCGCGTCGAACTGGTGCCGACAGCCGACGGAAACATGGGAGCAATTGCTGCCGCGAATGAATTCGCCACCACGAACGCGATTGCCCATCCGGCCAGCGACAGCAATTCGCGCACGAAACCCCGCGTAATGCCCAGCAGGATGGACAGCGCGAGTATCGCAAAAACGGTGTAATCGAAAATCGTCATCCGGCAACGTGCGCACGAAGACGAAAGGACGGGCTACCAAGCGGCAATTCATCCACGTGCTATTTTTCCGTCACTACACCGTCCAACCCAAGCTTCTTCAATGCCTCGCGCATATTCTCCGCTTCTTCCCACGTGGAAAAATAACCCAAGCGCACGCGCGTTATTTCTTCCTGCCCGGATTTGACAGTGATGGTATGGGCGGTGATATCCCTGGATTTGAGACTTTTTACCTGTCGCCTCGCTTTCTCCGGATCGGAGAAAGCACCCAATTGCACGACGAACCGCCCGTCGGCCGCGAGGTTCTTGCCTGGATCGGACTCGGTTCTGGCAGGGGAATTGTCGGATGGGCTGGATGTGACCGATGCAACGGGGGCCGACTGCTGCTTCGGCTCCGGCTGCGATCGCGGTTGCGGTTGCGGCTGCATACCGTCTGCAGGTTTTTCGGAAATGGCCTCCCGAGGCGCTTCGACAGGCTCCTCTGCCTCGGCGGCGAACTCTTCTATCGCATCTTCCGACGGGATGCGGATATCGATCTCGTGAGTACGCTGCTCGGGTTTACTGTCGAGTATCATCGGCAAAATGACAACCGCTGCGGTCACCATTGCGACTGCGCCGACCAGACGTCTCCTGGCGCGCTTCCTTAGCTGGATCTCTTCTTCGCTGACGGTTTTTGCCATTTGAGCCTGATGGTTCTAAACGTGCTCAACTGTGTTCCGGTACCGCAGTATATCGGCTACGGTATGGAAAGAGCCGAAAACGCAGATTCTATCATTTCCTCTGTCATTTCGGCTGACCTGCTGACAGGCGTAGGCATAGGCTGCCGCGGGACTGGCAAAACGGCGGATTCGTTCCTCCCCATCTTCTTCCGCTGCATCTTCCCCGGTGTCTATGCCTGCTTCTTTCAGGGCTTGCGCCATTTCGTCCACTGTCGCACCGCGCAACGCATCGATTCCTGCAATCAGCCACACATCCACGCTTCCCGCAAGGATGCGTGCCACGCCTGCAATATCCTTATCCTTGAGCATCGCAAATACCGCGTAGGTTTTCGAATAGCGGCCCATGCTGCCGAGATTTTCAGCGAGGATCCGCGCAGCACCGGGGTTATGCGCCACATCCAGCACCGTTGATGGACGTCCGGGCAACACCTGGAATCTTCCCGGCCAGACAATATCCAGCAGGCCCTGGCGTATGTCGGCGATGGTGACGGGCAGAGTGTCCCTGAGGCTATCCAGCGCAGTCAGGACAGCGCTGGCATTGAACAGCTGGCAGGCCCCGCGCAGCGCTGGATAGGGCAGCGCTGGACGGACACCGCCCGGACCCCAGTAGCGCCATCCACTCGCCTCTGTCGAATAGCCGAAATGTTTCCCGATATGCAGAAGATTCGCGCCGATTGCATCAGCATGGTCGCGCACGCTCACAGGAATATCAGGGTCTGCGCATACAGCGATCTTTCCGCTGCGGAAGATACCAGCCTTCTCGAATCCGATCTGTTCCCGCGTATCGCCGAGATAATCCATGTGATCCAAATCAACACTGCTGAGCACCGCGCACTCGGCATCGAATACGTTGACTGCATCCAGCCTTCCACCCAGCCCTACTTCCAGAATCGCCGCGTCCACCTTCGACTCGGTGAAGAGGAGCAGTGCAGCCAGGGTGCCGAACTCGAAATAGGTCAAGGAAACTCCGGCGGCAATCCGGGCCGATTCCACCCGTTGAAATGCATTGCACAGCCCATCGTCACCTGCTTCCTGCCGCGCTATCCGCACCCGCTCGTTATACCTCAACAGATGGGGCGAGGTGTAGCAGCCAACGCGATATCCCGCACGACTGAGGATCGCCTCCATCATGATGCAGCACGATCCCTTGCCGTTGGTGCCGCCGACCGTAATGATGGGAAAAACAGGAACGAGCCCCAGTTCCGCGCGAATCCGGTCCACGCGTTCCAGTCCCATCTCGACAGGCCGGGAATGGATGCGCTGGAGATAATACAGCCAGTCCGAAAGGGTTGCGGATTCCGGATGAAACTCGTTGATCGTCATTGCCGCCATCCGGCATGAACATGAAGAAAGGGTACGCGCGACTTCAGGCTACGGGTGGAGAAGTGCGCATCAGCATGGTGCACAGGCTGGCAACCGTATCGCGCATGCGGCGCCGGTCGACGATCATGTCTATGGCACCGTGCTCCAGCAGGAACTCGGCACGCTGAAATCCTTCAGGCAGGGTTTGACGGACGGTCTGTTCGATCACACGCGGTCCGGCAAAGCCGATCAATGCGCCCGGCTCGGCAATGACGATGTCGCCGATGAACGCGAAGCTGGCAGAGACACCCCCCATGGTGGGGTCGGTCAGGACCGAGATGAAAGGCAGCCGTTCCCGGCTCAACTGGGTAAGCACGGCCGTCGTCTTGGCCATCTGCATCAGGGAAAGCAATCCCTCCTGCATGCGGGCGCCGCCGCTGGCCGCGAAGCATATGAATGCCGCGCGCTGTTCCATGCACGCTTGCACCGCGCGAACGAAGCGCTCGCCCACCACTGATCCCATTGATCCCCCCATGAACCCGAACTCAAACGCCGCTGCCACCACAGGCACTGTCTTGACACTGCCCTGCATCACCACCAGCGCATCATCCTCATCGGTATCCCGCTTCGCCTCCGTCAATCTGTCGGTATACCGCTTGCTGTCCTTGAACTTGAGCGGATCGAGCGGTTGCACTTCCACACCTGTTTCATAGCGTCCTTCCGCATCCAGAAACAGGTCGAGGCGCACCCGGGCGGAAATGCGGTTGTGATGATTGCATTTGGGGCAGACATTGAGATTGTTCCCGAGATCGGAATAATACAGAACCGATTCGCATGAGGCGCATTTGCTCCATAAGCCTTCGGGGACAGCTTTTTTTTCGCCGCTTTCCTTGCGCTTGATCTTGGGCGGAAGAAGTTTCTGAAACCAGCTCATGCGTTTGCCAGTCAGGTGCCTGCCGGCGCATGCCGGACAGCTTCGTCGATAGCGCTACGGAGATTCCTGACCAGGCGATACACGTTCCCCAGCATTTCCGTTGCAGGCGATTTTTCAATCTCCTCGATGATGCGGCTGCCGATCACGACGGCGTCCGCAAGCCCAGCCACCGCACCGGCCGTGGCGGCATCGCGTATGCCGAAACCGACCCCTATCGGAATGGAGATGCGCGAGCGCAACTGCGCCAGCCTGGCGGCCACATCACGCAGGTCAAGGTTGAGCGATCCGGTGACACCTTTCAGCGAAACATAATAGACATATCCCTGCGCCATGGATGCCACTTGTTCGATCCGCGCCTGCGGCGTAGTGGGAGAAAGCAGGAAAATGGCGTCGATCTGCTGGGATTTCAGGTGACCGATCCATTCAGCGGACTCTTCCGGCGGATAATCCACGACCAGCACGCCATCCACTCCACATGCCTTCGCTCTGGCCGCAAACGCCTCATGGCCCATCGCTTCGACAGGATTGGCATAGCCCATCAGCACCACGGGCGTGGAGAGATCGGCTCCTCTGAATTCCTCTACCATGGCCAGCACATCCTTCAGGCCGACATGATGCCTGAGCGCCCGCTCCGAAGAGCGCTGTATGGTCGGCCCGTCCGCCATGGGATCGGAAAACGGAACACCCAGTTCGATGATGTCGGCACCAGCCTTCACCAGTTCATGCATCAAAGGAACCATCATTGCCGGTTCTGGATCCCCGGCTGTGATGAAGGGGATCAACGCCTTGCGGTTGCGCTGGCGCAGGATGTCGAACACGGAAGCAATGCGGGACATGAATCGGGATCCAGATCAGAAGGTAATGCCGGATGCATGGGCTACGGTGGGCATGTCCTTGTCCCCGCGCCCCGAAAGGTTGACCAGCAGCAGCTGATCTTTCCGGAGGGTGGGCGCGAGCCGGGCGGCAAAAGCGAGCGCGTGGCTCGATTCCAGTGCCGGGATGATCCCTTCATAACGGCACAGGGCGTGGAATGCCTCCAGTGCCTCGTCGTCGGTTATTCCGATATATTCCGCACGGCCGCTGTCCTTGAGCCAGGCATGCTCCGGGCCCACGCCGGGATAGTCCAGGCCGGCGGAAATGGAATGCGTCTCGATAATCTGGCCATTCTCATCCTGGATCAGATAAGTGCGGTTGCCATGCAGAACCCCCGGTCTTCCCGTAGACAATGTGGCGGCATGCTGTCCGGTTTCGATACCGTGCCCCGCCGCCTCCACGCCGATCATGCGGACATTGCTGTCGAGGTATGGATAAAACAGACCGATGGCGTTCGACCCTCCACCCACACAGGCAATCAGGACATCCGGCTGACGTCCATACTCTTCCTGCATCTGCGCCGTGGCTTCCCTTCCGATGACTGCCTGAAAATCGCGCACCATCATGGGATAGGGATGCGGCCCCGCAACCGTGCCGATGATATAGAAGGTATCGGAGATATTGGTGACCCAGTCCCGCATCGCTTCATTCAAGGCATCCTTCAGCGTTTTTGAGCCGGATTCGACTGGAACCACGGTAGCGCCCAGAAGCTTCATCCGATACACGTTGGCAGCCTGCCGTTCCACGTCCACGGACCCCATGTAGACGATGCACTGCATCCCATAACGCGCGGCCACCGTGGCCGTTGCAACCCCGTGCTGTCCCGCGCCCGTCTCGGCGATTACACGCGACTTACCCATGCGCCGGGCCAGAAGCGCCTGTCCGACGGCATTGTTGATCTTGTGCGCGCCCGTATGATTCAAGTCTTCGCGCTTCAGCAGGATTTGTGCGCCGCCCAGGTGGGCCGACCATCTTTTTGCATGATAGATGGGACTGGGCCGCCCCACATAGTGCTTCAGTTCATATGCAAATTCCGCCTGAAAATCCGCATCGCTCCGATACCGCTCATACTGGCTGCGAAGATCTTCCAGTGCAGCCATCAGCGTTTCGGCGACAAAGATGCCCCCGTACGGCCCAAAATGGCCATGGCTATCCGGAAGATCATAAACGTTCACTGATTCGAACTCCTTGCACGAAAGCAGCAATTTTTTCCGCGTCCTTGACGCCTCTGGTGGCTTCCACACCGCTGGACACATCCACTCCCCACGGCCGGGTCTGCCGGATGGCCTGTGTTACGTTGGCCGCATTCAATCCTCCCGAGAGGATCAGCGGCAGCGGCAGATTTCCAGGAATCCGGTTCCAGTCGAACGCATGCCCCGTTCCACCCGGTTCGCCTTCGACATACGTATCCAGCAGTAATCCTCTGGCGCCGGGCGCGCCTGCATAACGGGTTGCGTATTGTATCAAATCCAGGCCGTCCCGGACTCTCACAGCCTTCACATAAGGCAGGGAAAATTGCCTGCAGAATTCGGGTGATTCATCGCCATGGAACTGCAACAAGTTCAGGCCAGCCACGGCGAGCGTTTCTTCCACCCAATCCGCCTCCGGGTCGACGTAGACGCCCACCGAAGTCACAAATGGCGGAAGAGCTGCAACGATATCCCGTGCCTGGGCGGGAGGAATATACCGCGCGCTCCGCGCCCAGAATACAAAACCGATCGCGTCGGCGCCCAGCCGCGCCGCCGTCAGTGCATCTTCAACGCGGGTGATGCCACAAACCTTGATCCGGGTCGGCATGATTTCAGCCATTGCCTCCTTCTTCCCTATCCTGGTCTGGAACACATTCCCCACCTCGAGCCCGGCCGGAGAAAGCCGGTAGATTCCAGCCGGCGTCGTAGACAACGCCTGTCAGATACAGACCGGCGGGCGAAAAGGTCGGCGCGGCATTGCTGCGCTGTCTGCTTTTGAGCAGCCCTTCCATCCATTCCGGAGGGTGCTTTCCTTTGCCCACGTACACCAGGCATCCGACGATGTTACGTACCATGTGATGCAGGAACGCATTGGCCCGCACCTCGAAGATGATAATATCGCCCCTCTGCCTCACCTCCAGTTTCGTCAGATGGCGTACCGGTGAACTTGCCTGGCACTCCGCAGCACGAAAGGCGCTGAAATCATGCGTGCCCACCAGCATTCGGCCGGCGGCTCGCATGCGCTCCAGATCCAGTGCCTGATGAAACCAGCCGACTTTCCCATGATCAAGCCCCGGACGAACCGGATGATTCAGCAACCGGTAATGGTAGCACCTTTCGATGGCACAGTAGCGGGCGTGGAATTCATCCGGCATCTGCGACGCCCATGAGACCGCGATGCTGTCCGGCAGCAGCGCATTGGTGCCCCGAACCCAGGCATTCATGGGCCGCCGTGCCCGGGTATCGAAGTGCAGCACCTGATACGAGGCGTGAACGCCGGTATCAGTGCGTCCCGCCGCGATCACTCGGATATCGTCACCCGCGATTCTCGATAACCCCGCTTCCACGGCATCCTGCACCGAGCAGCCTGACCGCTGGCTTTGCCAGCCGCAAAAGCCGCTGCCGTCATATTCCAGTACCAGCGAGATCCTCACGGCACGACCGCTGTGCGGGCTGATCTTGCCGTCATGCTCACCTGGGTGCGACCAGGTTCCTGATGAAAAAATGATGAAGAACAGAAGACGGGCATTTGATCGGATGCATCGGATGCTACACTGGAAAGCATTGCCAGCGTGAATATGGGGTCAGGATGGATTACGGCGCACTCGCATTCCGAAGTCGCGCCAGCATCGATCTCGCGATTTCCTGCTGCTGGCTGTCGCCTTCGCGCACGACTTCCTCGAGAACCTGTGTCGCGGCTTCGATATCGCCCATTTCCCGGTATGCCCGCGCGAGGTCGATCCTGGAAGTGATTTCATGCCAATAAGGATTGCCCTCCCTGGATGCAGTCTCTGCCGAATGTTTCCCGGGCTGGTCATCCGTATGCAGGTCGATTTCCGCCAGGCCACGCTCAAGCAAGGCTCCGAAGGATTGGGATGAATCCCCTATGAACGAGTCGCCGGGTACATCGGCCGGCATCTCCTGGCCATCCTCTTCCGCAGGAGTGGCTCCGGCTAAAGCTGCTGATGAGATGTTCCGGTCGGCTGAAACATCTGCGGCAACCTCGTCCGGCATGCCAGCCTCGCGGAGAGTGACCTCCCCTCGCTTCTGCAGGGCAGAAATTCCTGGGGCATGAATCGTAGAACCAGCAGTGGCCGGCGTCACGCCCTCCCTGCCACCGTTCCCCGGCAACTGCTTTGGACGCCTCGACATGGACAGCCACACGCCCGCGAGACCGGCAATCAGAAGAACAAGCGCACCGCCCACGTACCCCTTGTTGGCATCCATGCTATCGAACATGCTTTCAAGATTGGTGCGCTGCAGCAGATCTGCAGTATGGGCCGATTGGGGATCTCCTGGTGATGAAAGCTGCAGGGGCTCGCTGTCGAGAGGTTCTTCCGCATCCCGCTCACCTGTGAACTGGCGGCTGTCACCTTGGATAATAATGGGCTCACCGCCGGGAAGTTTTTCCGTATCCCGCTCACGGCCAGGGACAGGGGGTGGAGATGGATGGGGTGTGTTCAGGCTGCCCGTATTGGACTTCTGGTTTGCCGTTCCGGCGGGAAGAGGTTGTACGGTATCGCCCTGCCTATGCCGCTGTGCCGGGCCCGGGTCTGCCGGGTCTGAGAGATCGTGAACGCTGCCGACGGAAGGTGTCCGGAAAGGCGCGGCTTCGTTCTGTTGGCGCACAAGATCCGGATCTGAAACGGGGCTGTCCACCTGGGTCGCCACCCTATCCGCCTTGCCTTCAGGGGGTGCGAGTGATACGAGATATTCCCGCAGCGCGCTTCCGGATGTCCAGTTTAGTTCAACCACGAAGTTCAGGACTGGATCGACGACAGGATGAGGAAAAGTGATGCTTATATAGTGCCGGCCATCCGGCCGAACCTCGATGCTGGCGTTGAATATTGCGGAGGATGGACTGCCATCGGACAGATGAACGGGATCCATCCGTGCTATGCGTGCAGTCAGAGAATGTTCCTCTTCCTCCTTTATCGCGACCAGATCGACCTCTGCCGCGAACGGTTGCGTCGGGGCGGAAATGACAGTCAGGTTTCCCAGGGTTGCAGCCCATCCGGAGACAGGCACCAGCAGAGGCAGGAGCAGAAGCAGGCTCCCTGTGCAGAAAAGCTTCCATATCCAGGAAGTGATGAAAGCATCAAGGGATGAATGCCCTGATCGGCATGGAAGTTTCAGCATTCCGGAAAGGCATGCAGCCCGTTATGGCGAACGAAGTCCTTCAGTCGCTTCCGCTACGAATAACGGGAGCGGGA
>CAZYYR010000013.1:0-6591 GCA_964651465.1 uncultured Nitrosospira sp. | reverse complement strand
AATAACGGGAGCGGGATCGGCATCATTCCGGGCTGCGGCTTCATGCAGCGACCAGGATCCTCAGCATCCTGCGCAAAGGCTCCGCGGCACCCCACAGCAACTGGTCTCCCACGGTAAATGCGGAAAGATATTCGCCTCCCATGGCAAGCTTGCGCAGTCGCCCCACCGGTATGGAAAGACTTCCGGTAACCGCCGCCGGCGTCAACTCCTTGAGCGTGCGCTCGCGCTCGTTGGGAACAACCCGCACCCAACTGTTCGACGCCGCCAGAATGTCTTCGACCTCATCCAGGGGAACATCCTTCTTCAACTTGATCGTCAGCGCCTGGCTGTGGCAACGCATCGCGCCCACTCGCACGCAAATTCCATCCACGGGAACCGCATGATCGGAGCGTCCCAGGATCTTGTTCGTCTCGGACTGACCTTTCCATTCCTCGCGCGTCTGCCCGTTGCCCAGGTCGCGGTCTATCCACGGGATGAGGCTTCCCGCCAATGGCACGCCGAAGTTCTCCGTGGGAAAGTTTCCATTGCGCAATGTGCCGGCGACTTCTTTGTCGATATCGAGTATGCCGGCGGCCGGGTCATCCAGCAGGCTTTTCGCCACCCGGTGCGCCTCACCCATCTGCAGCAGCAGTTCGCGCATATTCTGGGCGCCCGCGCCAGAGGCAGCCTGGTAGGTCATTGCACTCATCCATTCTACCAGATCTTCCTCGAAAAGCCCGCCTACTGCCATCAGCATGAGGCTGACGGTGCAATTTCCGCCGATGAAATTTTTCATTCCGTCATGCAGGGCCTGTTCGATAACAGGCATGTTGACGGGATCCAGTATGATGACCGCATCCTCCCCCATGCGCAGCGTGGACGCGGCATCTATCCAGTATCCCTTCCATCCCGACTCGCGAAGCTTCGGGAAAATCTCGCTGGTGTAGTCTCCGCCCTGGCAGGAAACCAGGATGTCCATCGACATGAGTTCATCCAGGTCACGCGCATCCTGCAGCGGTCCCGTCTCCTGCCCGATATCCGGCCCGTTGCCGCCTTTCTGGGAAGTGGAAAAGAAAGCAGGCTCGACCAGGGCAAAATCATTCTCTTCACGCATGCGCTGCATGAGCACTGAACCCACCATGCCGCGCCAGCCAATAAATCCGACTCGTTTCATTGGTTTCTCTCTCCGGAACGATCCGCCTTCCCCATCTTTTGCGATCTCACATGTTTGCCAGAACGGCGTCGCCCATTGCCGCTGTTCCGACTTTCTTCATTCCCGGCTGATAAATATCGGCCGTCCGGTAGCCCTGAGCCAGAACTTCTTTTACCGCGTTCTCGATGCGGGCGGCGCCCGCTTCCTGGTCGAATGTATAGCGCAGCATCATTGCCGCGGACAGGATGGTGGCAAGAGGGTTCGCCACATCCTTTCCGGCGATATCCGGCGCGGAACCATGTATCGGCTCATACAAACCCTTGTTACAGGCATCCAGGGATGCCGAGGGCAGCATGCCGATCGATCCCGTCAGCATGGATGCCTCGTCCGAGAGGATATCGCCGAACATGTTGCCCGTCACCAGCACGTCGAACTGCCGGGGATCGCGCACCAGCTGCATCGCGGCATTATCCACCAGCATATGCGAAAGTTCCACATCCGGATATTCGGCTGCCGTGTCGGTCACTACGTCACGCCACAACTGGGTACACTCGAGCACATTCATCTTGTCTACGGAGCACAGCCTGCGATGCCGTTTGCGCGCCGCCTGAAACGCCACCCGGGCAATTCTGCGGATCTCCATTTCACTGTAGATCATGGTGTTATAGCCTACGCGCTGGCCCCTTCGCGTTTCGATGCCGCGCGGTTCCCCGAAATAGATATCTCCCGTCAGTTCGCGCACGATCAGAATGTCAAGACCGGCCACGACCTCGGGTTTCAATGTCGAGGCATCGGCAAGCTCGGGATGAAGAACCGCCGGGCGAAAATTCGCAAACAGGTTGAGAGCCTTGCGTATGGCTAGCAGGCCCTGCTCCGGCCTGAGCTGACGTGAGAGCGTATCGTATTGCGGACCACCAACGGCGCCCAGGATGATGGCGTCCGCGGCAAGTGCGAGTTCGCGCGTCGCCTCCGGAAAGGGTTCGCCTGTGGCGTCTATCGCACATCCTCCCAGCAATCCCTGTTCCAGTTCCAATTTTAACCCATCGCTGCGCAATGCTTCCAGCACGCGCACGGCCTGAGCGATGATTTCTGGACCGATACCGTCTCCGGCCAGGACTGCGATTTTCATAGAATCCTTATTTGGCCGGTCAGGCCAGTGATGATGTGTCTATTCTGGCCTGTTCAGGCAAACAGCCACGGCTGCACCGTCCGGTGCCGGGTCTCGAATGCCCTGATCCTGTCCGCATGCTGCAGGGTCAGACCGATTTCATCCAAACCGTTCAAGAGACAATGCTTCCGAAAGGGATCGATATCGAATGAGAAAGATTCCCCGCCTGGCGTCGTTACCGACTGTCTCTCCAGATCGATTGCCAGGCGGTAACCTGCGGTTTCCACTTCGCGAAACAGCTTATCCACGTCGGCTACGTCGAGCACGATGGGCAACAGGCCGATCTTGTAGCAATTGTTGAAAAAGATGTCGGCAAAACTCGGGGCGATAATCGCCTCGAAGCCATAATCCTGAAGTGCCCAGGGAGCATGCTCCCGGCTCGAACCACAACCGAAGTTCGCGCGCGCGAGCAGTATTTGCGCACCGCGATAACGCGGCAGATTGAGGATGAAATCCGGATTGGGCTTGCGCACGGCAGCAGCCATGCCCGGCTCGCCATGGTCGAGATAGCGCCATTCGTCAAACAGATTCTGCCCGAAACCAGACCGTTTGATGGATTTCAAAAACTGCTTCGGAATGATGGCGTCGGTATCGACATTGGCGCGGTCGAGTGGCACCACCAATCCGTCACAGAAATCAAATTTTTTCACTAATTGATTGGTCTTTTACTTTGCCTGTTTTTCCAGCGCTTCACCCCCGCTCTGCACATCCTTCCCCAAGCCTTGCATCGTATGACAGGCCGACAGGCCAAAAGCAGCGATCAAGGTGAAAACTACAGCCAGTGCTTTCATACAACCCCCCTTTTTTCAAGTAAAAAAGAAACCTTCTGTTTTTTCTTCTGGGGGTCGATACGGCCCTCTCCAGAAGCGCCTCAATTCTAATCCAATTTCCGCACATCCACAAAATGTCCCGCTACGGCTGCCGCCGCAGCCATGGCCGGGCTCACCAGATGAGTGCGTCCACCCGGACCCTGCCGGCCTTCGAAATTGCGGTTGGATGTGGATGCGCATCGCTCACCCGCTTCGAGGCGATCCTCATTCATCGCCAGGCACATCGAGCAGCCCGGTTCACGCCATTGGAAACCCGCTTCGCGAAATATCGTATCCAGCCCCTCCCGTTCCGCCTGATGCTTGACCAGACCAGAGCCCGGTACAACCATGGCAAGCTTGATGCTGGGAGCAACGCGCCGCCCTTTCACCACTTCCGCCGCGCTTCGCAGATCCTCAATTCTCGCGTTGGTGCAGGAACCGATGAATACCTTGTCCGGTGAGATTTCGCTGATCGGGGTGTTGGGCTCGAGCCCCATGTACTTGAGCGCCCGCTCCATGTCGTGACGCTTGACGGAATCGGCGACCAGTGACGGGTCGGGCACCTTCCCGTCGATCGTCGTGACCATTTCGGGAGATGTTCCCCAGGTTACCTGGGGCTTGATCTGCGCGGCATCCAGCACCAGAGTCCTGTCGAACACTGCGCCCTCGTCGCTCTTCAGCGTACGCCACCAGTCAACCGCTTTTTCCCAGAGGTCGCCCTTCGGGACAAAGGGTCGCCCCCAAAGATAATCGATCGTGGTATCGTCCACCGCCACCATGCCCGCGCGCGCGCCGGCCTCGATTGCCATGTTGCAGAGTGTCATGCGTCCTTCCATGGAAAGCGCGCGTATGGCGCTGCCGGCGAATTCGATGGCGTGACCCGTGCCTCCCGCCGTGCCGATCTCCCCGATGATGGCAAGCGCAATATCCTTTGCGGTGACGCCGTGACCCAGCTTTCCCTCGACCACGACCTGCATCGATCTGGCTTTCTTGGTGAGCAGGCATTGTGTCGCCAGCACGTGCTCCACTTCTGAAGTTCCTATGCCGAATGCAAGGCATGCGAATGCGCCGTGCGTACTCGTATGGGAGTCGCCACATACCACTGTCATACCGGGTAGCGTAGCGCCCTGCTCCGGGCCGATAACGTGAACGATACCCTGGCGGAGATCGTTCATCCTGAATTCCGTGATCCCCAGCTCCTCGCAGTTCTGGTCGAGCGTCTCCACCTGGAGCCGCGATACCGGGTCGCTGATGCCATGGTCACGCTGCGTGGTCGGCACATTGTGGTCCGCCACTGCCAGGATCGAATCACGCCGCCACGGTTTGCGTCCGGCCAGCTTCAGGCCCTCGAACGCCTGCGGGCTGGTGACTTCGTGCACGAGATGACGGTCGATGTACAGCAGCGTCATGCCGCCCGGTTTGTCGGATTCTTCATGCACCACATGGCTTTGCCAGAGTTTGTCGTATAACGTTTGCATTTTTTGCGAACCCGGATTGACCTCCATCGAGTATGATGGAATATTATCCCACAACCGAACTGCAAGGACTATACAGAAGGTCAGTCATCCATTCCCACCGACGTTCATCTTCCGTATCAGGCCCAGTCCGAGTGCCGCTGCAACCGCGCTCACAGTAAAGGTGAAGCCGGGTCCCAGCCCTTCCCAGGCATAACCGCTGAACAGGCTTCCCAATGTTCCGCCCAGACCGAAGGTCAGGCTGGTGTAGAGCGCCTGACCCCTCGCCTGGTGACGCCCCTGGAAAAACCGATGCACCAGCAGCATCGACGTCGCATGGTGCGCGCCATAGGTTGCGGCATGCAGCACTTGCGCGAGCAGAATCATAAGCGGCCAGTCCACTGCCCAGCCTATCATCAGGAACCGCGCCATCCCGCAGCCAAAGCTGAACACCATGATCTGCTTGAGGCGAAACCGATGCATCAACTGCGGCATCAGGAAAAATATGCCGATTTCGCAAATTACGCCGGTCGCCCACAGCCATCCGACCGTGCTTTTGGTGTAACCATGCTCCACCAGATAGATGGAATAAAAAGTGTAGTAAGGCCCGTGGGCAAAGGCCATCAACAGGCAGGCCACGAAGAAGGCCAGCACTTCCGGGCGCCTGAATGTCTGCCGGATCGATGGTCCGCCTGCTGCATGAACCGTCGTTTCTATTTCCGGAATCCATCTTGTAAAGCAGACGATACCCAGTTTGAACCCAAGTACCGCCCATAGCAGCGAACCGATCTCCGTTGCATCCAGCAGATAGCCGACACTGGTCACTGCAAAAATAAAGCCGACGGAGCCCCACACCCGGATACGTCCGTATCTTGCGGCTCCATCGCCCAGGTAGGACAGAGTGGTCGCCTCGATCAGCGGCAGGGACGCACTCCAGAAAAAGCTCAGCATGACCATGGCAGCGAACAGCCAAGCGAACGACTTTCCCAGGAATACCGCGCAATAGCTTATCAATCCCGCGACTGCCGCCAGCCGCACGATCCTCATCCGCTTGCCGGTATGGTCGGCGAGCCATCCCCAGGCCGCAGGCGCGAAAACGCGCATGCCATGCAGCAGCGACATGAGTACGCCGATCTGAAAGGAACTGAAGGAAAGGGATTGGAGATAAAGGCTCCAATAGGGCGCAAAGGCGCCGATGAAAGCGAAGTGAAAAAAATAAAAGCCGGACAGGCCCCAGTACGGAAGAGGTTGCATCTCCCGAAGTTTAACGTAACGTCCCGGTTTTTAGCATGGAATACACCAGACAGGGCAGAGTATCCGTGATGCGTGCGAGGGGAAGGTCATGGCAATCTGACCGCCGTCTTTGAACACAAGCAGTAACCTCTAAGGCTAAGGAAGTCCTTTCTTCGGAGAAAAAAAAAGGGCAAGATGATCTTGCCCTTCTTGCCCTTCTTGCCCTTCTGGGAACGAAATTGCAGGCCCCCTGTCTTGGGCTTGACAATGGGGGGACCTGCCTGTTTTTACTTGTCGCGCTTGTCTATGACGATACCTGACCCGCTCGGTGACGCGGGTATGATCCTATCCGACTTATACGGTTTCGTATCCGCCTTATAAGCTTCATCGCGCTTGTCGATCACGATTCCGGCACCACTGGGCGATTCGGGAAGGACTTCATCGTCCGGCGCCCTGTAGGGCTTCGAGTCCGCCTTGTATGCCTCGCTTCGCTTGTCTTTCACTCTCCCGGCGCCGCTCGGCGAGTCGGGCAGGATATGATCAGAGGATGCCTTCCCGTAGTGCTTTCTTTCTTCATGTCCCACATCGGTATACGCCTTCATGCCGTAGTAGGAGTGGATGCTACTCTGCCAGGTCGGGTCTGCCATATCCGGCCAGTCATCCTTGTCAAAACCAGGCGCGGATTCAAGCCGATCCTTCTCCACGTCGAGAATGAAGCGCTTGTTCTCCGTATCCAGTGCCAGCGCATTCCAGGGCACCGCAAAAAGCTTGTCGCCCATCCCCAGGAACCCTCCA
>CAZYYR010000012.1:0-22866 GCA_964651465.1 uncultured Nitrosospira sp. | reverse complement strand
GGCGAACGGACACTATCCATGCTGTTCCAGCGGCCCATACGCTGCCGGGACTGCAGGGAACGTTTCTGGGTAAAAAATCCCAGTGCCTATCTTGCACTGGGAGCAACCCTGACGGTGGCAGCAATACTGATCACGATGGTCTGGCTGGTCATAGAGCACAATATGGCCGATCAATACATCGCGCCGATCTCAACAGTAGAGCCGGATGAACCTGCCGTCGATTTGAATAAATCCGCACGCGCGACCGGCAGCACAAGCGCCCCGGTCGCGCCAGGAACGACTTCCGACCCCGCGCCTGCCGCTGCTCCGTTGCGGAATCAGGTAAGCGACCATCAGTTTACGGTGCGGCTGTATGAAGAGAGCGCGGAAAATGGAAACATGGATGCGCAATACAAGCTCGGCCTGCTGTATTTGACCGGGAATGGAGCTCTTCAGGATTTTGCCGAGGCCGCGAAGTGGCTCAAGCTTTCAGCGGAGCAGGGGTATGGGCCCGCGCAATATGAATTGGGCATGATCTATCGCAGTGGTTATGGCCTTTCCGCAGACCAGGTACAGAGTTATGTATGGCTCAACCTTGCAGCGGCTGCGGGCATCTCGGAAGCGATCACAGCCCGCGAGGAAGTCATGCGCGGCCTCAGCGCCAAGCAGCTTGCTCAGGCTCAGAAAATAGCGCGGGAATGGCTTACCGCACGCTCGAAATCAGAAGCTGCCGAGCGGGCCCACAGAACTGGCCGAGAAACGGAGCTGCCCCCGGAAAAAGATGCACCACCCTGAAGTGCCTGATCAACCGATTCCCTCACTTTTTACTCTTTTTTACTCCTTTTTTACCCCTGAAGGCCGCCACATGAACGACTCGTTCCGCTCCAACCCGGCTTATCCATCGGCAACCTGTCATGGCTGAAATGCTCGATGTCGCTATCATTGGGGCTGGAACCGCCGGCCTGGCAGCGTTGCGGGAAGTCAGGAAACGGACCTCCAGTTTTGTCATCATCAACGACGGGCCATGGGGAACCGTCTGTGCCCGTGTTGGATGTATGCCTTCGAAAACGCTCATCGAGGCTGCCAATGCCTACCATCGCCGCGAGACGTTCGAGGAGTTCGGCATCCGGGGAGGCGACGACCTCTCGCTGGACTCGTCCGCCGTGCTGCGGCGCGTGCGGCGGTTGCGCGATGGTTTTGTCGCCAGTACGCGCGAAATCACCGAAAACCTGGAAGAACGCGCGATTTCCGGCAGAGCGCGCCTGCTCGGTCCGGATCGGCTTGAAATCAACGGCGAGGAGGTGCGCGCCCGGGCCATCATTGTTGCAACCGGATCCCGCCCGGTGGTGCCCCGCCCATGGCAAGCACTTGGCCATCGACTGCTGACGACGGATACACTGTTCGAACAGGAAATGCTGCCGCCCCGCATGGCGGTGATAGGGCTGGGTCCTGTCGGTATCGAAATGGCCCAGGCACTATCCCGGCTTGGAGTGAAGGTGGCCGGGTTCGGCAGAAAAAAAAGCATCGCGGGCTTGACCGATCCTCAAGTGAACACCACCGCGATCGAGCTTCTCGGGCGTGAATTCGCCCTCAGTCTGGGCGAAGCAGCCGATCTGGAAGCGCATGACAACGGTGTCCGGGTGCGCGCTGGATGCGACGAAGCCGTGGTTGATCGCGTCCTCGTCAGCCTTGGCCGCCAGCCCAATATCGATGGGCTCGGCCTCGATACGCTGGGTGTGGAACTCGATGCGCATGGTCTGCCGCTTGTCGATCCGCTCACCATGCAGGTGGCGGATCTGCCGGTTTTCATCGCGGGCGATGCAAATACGCGCAAACCGCTCCTGCATGAGGCAGCCGATGATGGGCATATCGCAGGGATCAACGCTACGCGTTCCGCCCCAGAGCATTTTGCACGCCGTGTCCCGCTCGGGATCGTTTTTTCCGATCCGGATATTGCGACCGTAGGCAGCAGCTTTGCATCGCTCGACCCTGATGGGACCCTGACGGGAGAAATGCGCTTCGACCATCAGGGCCGTGCGCGCGCCGGACAGCGCAATAAAGGCATGATGCGGCTGTATGCGCAAAAGGGGAGCGGACGCTTGCTCGGCGCCGAAATGTGCGTGCCGGCTGGGGAGCACATGGCTCACCTGCTGGCGCTGGCGATCGAACGTTCACTCACGGTTTACAACATGCTGCGCATGCCGTTCTACCACCCGGTTCTGGAGGAAGGTCTGCGCACGGCCTTGCGGCAGCTGTCGAAACAGTTGCCTGACTGCGCCGAATCCGATCTGGCCGGCTGCGGATCATTCGATGCGGAAGCGCTGGATTGACCGATCCTTTGGGCGCCTTGCCCCTTTCAATCCGGCACGCAACAGCCGGCACGCCCTAAACCGATGCGCCCGGGAACGACCCTTGCGTTCTGTTCGTTCTATCGTCTGTGTGGCGATGGCTCCCGTGCAGGCTGACGCGTTACCTGCACCTGGTCATTCTGGTTCGGGGTCCTGATTTGAACATTTCCGATCGCTCCTGCTCAAATACGGGTTGGGTCGACGACCCTCTGGCGAAAGATGGGCAAGGCTGGCTGATCGATGCGCCGTATCGCTGCCGGAATGACTGAACTATTCATGATCGGATACAAGGATACAAGGATGCGGAGATGCGGGTTCCGGTGTTAGGGTGCGGTCGTGTTTTCATCCCGGCCGGGGAATCGAAAACTGGAGAGGGTTATCGATATGGATGAATTTGCATTTGCGCGCATGCTTCATGTGCTGGGGGTAGTGCTGTGGATCGGTGGTGTCGCGATGGTCACGACTGTGCTGATCCCCACTGCGGCAAAAATGAAATCGTCCGGCGAACGATCGAGTTTTTTCGATCGCATCGAAAAACGTTTCGCCGCCCAGGCGCGGGTCACCACTCTCCTTGTAGGCCTGAGCGGTATTTACATGGTGTATTTTCTCGATGCCTGGAACCGCTTTACCGAACCTCGCTTCTGGTGGATGCATGCCATGGTCATTGTCTGGCTGATCTTTTCCCTGATGCTGTTCGTGGTGGAACCGTCGCGGCGTAAAGAGGTGACGGAAATGGCCCGGCATGACCCGGAAAAAACTCTTGTACTTGCCCAGCGCATGCACTGGATATTATTGAGCCTGAGCCTGGTTACGATCGCCGGCGCCGTAGCTGGCAGCCACGGCTGGATGCTTCATGGAGAATGAGCATGAGCTATGCCGCATTGAAGATGATCCATGTCAGCAGCGTTGTCATTAGCTACCTTCTGTTTTCGCTGCGAAGCATGTGGATGATAAGAGGATCGGACGCCCTCCGGCAGCGCTGGGTCAAGATCACGCCCCACATCGTGGATACCGCTCTGCTGGCGAGCGCCGTTACGCTGGCTGTCCGGATTCAGCAGGATCCGATACATGATGCGTGGCTCGGCGCCAAGGTCATCGGACTGCTGCTTTATATCGGGCTGGGCATGACGGCATTGAGATTCGGGAAAACCCGCAAGGCGAAAATTTCCGCGTGTATTGCCGCTCAGATCGTTTTTTTCTACATCGTACTGGTGGCGGTGACCAAAAACCCCTCGGTTTTCTTTTCCACGTTATAACGCAGCTGAGCACGACAGGATGCCGCGAGCGTAGCACCGAACGTCCTATTTTCCTTATAATTGCGCATGCTCATTTTGATCTTCCTTAAAAATCCTTCATGCTAGCAGCGCGATGGTGGGTCTACGCGCTCGCCGCATCGTTCGGGCTGGCCCTGATCGGTATCCTGGTAGTCGGTTTTGCGGCACTTGTTACCTTTCCTACGCTGCCGTCGCTGGATGCACTGACCGATTATCGCCCCAAGATTCCTCTCCGGGTCTACAGCGCCGAAGGCCTTCTGATAGGTGAATTCGGTGAAGAGCGGCGCCAGGTCGTCAAGATCGGCTCGGCTCCGCAACGGCTGAAGCAGGCCATCCTTGCGGCGGAAGACGACAGGTTCTATCAGCATGGAGGCGTGGATTACCCGGGCATACTACGCGCCGCTTATTCCAACTTCGCCTCCGGCGGCGTGCGCCAGGGTGCCAGCACCATCACGATGCAGGTCGCCCGGAATTTCTTCCTGACCAAGGAAAAAACGCTGAATCGCAAATTCAGCGAAGCCCTGCTCGCATTCAAGATCGAACACAGCCTGAGCAAGGACGAAATTCTCGAGCTCTACTTCAACCAGATCTATCTCGGCCAGCGTGCCTACGGCTTTGGCGCAGCCGCCCAGGTCTATTTCGGCAAAAACCTGCATGCCATTAATCTTGCCGAAGCGGCCATGCTGGCAGGGTTGCCGAAAGCCCCTTCACGCTTCAACCCCGTGGTCAACTTCCAGCGTGCCAAGGCAAGGCAACTGTACGTGCTCCGGCGCATGCACGACCTGGGCTACATCTCGGACGACGAGCACAGGGAGGCGGAAAAGCAGCCGATGAACGTCAAGCGCGAATCGCAGGAATTCCCGCTACGCGCCGATTATGTCGCGGAAATGGCCCGCCAGGCGGTGTACGAACGCTACAAAGACGACACCTATAGCAGGGGTTTCAGGGTCTATACCACAATCAGGAAAACAGATCAGGAGGCGGCCTACAAGGCGATCCGCCAGGGGGTAATGGAATACGATCACCGCCACGGATACCGCGGACCTGAAGCAGTCATCAATCTGCCGCAGGATGAGCAGCAGCGTGATGGCATTCTGGAAGAAGCACTGCAGGAAGTAAGCGACAGCGATGATATCCTGACCGCCGTGGCGCTGACTGCCGATCCAAAACTGGTCAGGGCTTATCGCAAAGGCGGCGAAATCATCGAAATCAGCGGCGACGGCCTCAAGTTCGCGCAGAAATCGCTCTCTGCCAAATCCGGGGCTGGAAAGCACCTCATCCGGCCAGGTTCGCTGATCCGGGTCCGGAAAACCGAAAAAGGTGCATGGCAGATTACCCAGCTTCCTCTGGTCGAAGCTTCCCTGGTCTCGCTGGATCCGCACGATGGCTCGATTCGTGCACTGGTGGGCGGATTCGATTTCTACCGCAGCCAGTTCAACCACGTCACGCAGGCATGGCGCCAGCCGGGTTCCAGTTTCAAACCGTTCATCTATTCCGCCTCACTGGAAAAAGGCTTTACACCGGCAACCGTCATCAATGACGGACCGCTTTTCTTCACCGCTGAGGAAACCGGCAGCGAGGAATGGGAGCCCCGAAATTTCGGGGGAAACTTTGAGGGGCCGGTGCGCATGCGCGATGCCCTTGCAAAGTCGAAAAACCTTGTGTCGATTCGCATTCTCCAGGCCATCGACGTCCAGTACGCGCAGGACTACGTGACGCGCTTCGGCTTCGATCCCAAACAGCATCCTGCCTATCTGACAATGGCACTGGGCGCAGGATCCGTCACTCCGATGCAGATGGCAGTGGGCTATGCGGCCTTCGCTAATGGGGGATTCCGCATATCACCCTATTTCATCCAGCGCATCGAGGACAAGCAAGGCAACGTGCTGGACCAATCACAACCTCTGCGGGCTGGCGAAGATGCCAAGCAGATCATCGACCCGCGCAATGCTTTTCTGATGACCAGCATGATGCAGGATGTCGTACAAAGGGGTACCGCGACAAAAGCGAAGCAACTGGGCCGCTCCGATCTGGCCGGCAAGACCGGGACCACCAGCAATTACGTCGATGCCTGGTTCTGCGGTTACCAGGCCGACCTGGTGGCCATTGCCTGGATCGGTTTCGATAATCCCAGATCCATGGGAAACAATGAAACCGGCAGCTATGCCGCGCTGCCGATATGGATGAATTACATGCGAACGGCCCTCAAAGGGGTTCCGGTAGCTGCCTCTCCCCCTCCACCCGGGATCACAACCGCAAAGATCAATGCCGAAACGGGACTGAGGGATACTGCCGGAACAGTGACGGAGTTTTTCATGGAAGAGCAGTTGCCGCCGGAAGCGGAAATGGAAATCCACACCGTCCCTCCTCCCCTCAGGTCGGTCGAAGATTTCATCAGCGATCTATTGTCGCACTGACGAGAGAACTGTCCTATCTCGCCTTCAACCACTCCGCCGCATCGAGGGCAAAGTACGTCAGAATACCGTCTGCTCCCGCCCGCTTGAAAGACAGCAGCGCTTCCAGAACGCAGGCTTTTTCGTCCAGCCAGCCGTTCCGGGCTGCGGCCTTGAGCATCGCGTATTCGCCGCTTACCTGATAAACGAAGGTCGGCGCCCCGAACTGTTCCTTTACCCGCCGCACGATATCGAGATAGGGCAGGCCGGGCTTTATCATTATCATGTCCGCGCCTTCTTCCAGATCCAGCCGCACCTCCCACAACGCTTCATCCGAGTTGGCGGGATCCATCTGATAGGTGTACTTGTTTCCCGTTCCAAGGCTGGCGGCGGACCCGACCGCATCGCGGAAAGGACCATAGAAACTGGACGCGTACTTTGCTGAGTAAGCCAGGATACGGGTGTGAATGTACTTTTGATCCTCAAGCGCCGAGCGGACGGCTCCAATGCGCCCATCCATCATATCGGACGGTGCCACGACATCAGCCCCGGCCCCGGCATGCACGAGCGCCTGTTGTGTCAAGACGGCCACCGTCTCCTCGTTCAGCACGTAACCCTCGTCATCGATCAATCCATCCTGCCCGTGGCTGGTATAGGGGTCGAGGGCAATATCGGTAATCACCCCAAGCTCGGGAAACCGTTTCTTGAGTTCGCTCACTGTGCGAGGAACCAGGCCGGCGGGGTTGAGCGCCTCCGAGGCACCGAGATCTTTCAGATGCGGCTCGATGACGGGAAAGATGGCCATCGCCGGTATCCCCAGCCGAAGGCATTTTTCGGCGCGACCCAGCAGCATGTCTACGCTCTGCCGCACTACGCCCGGCATGGAAGGCACTGCTTCCTCCCGCTTCTGACCTTCCAGCACGAATACCGGATAAATGAAGTCGTCCGGGTGCAGGCTGTTCTCCTGCATCAGGCGACGTGAAAATGCATCGCGGCGCATGCGCCGCATTCTTTTCTGAGGAAACCGGCTGGATGTCGACATGATCGATAAATTGGAAAAATAAAAATGAAAAAGTCGGGAACTTGTAGCGGGATTCATTATCTTATTAACAGACGTTGCTTAATTGTCTCCCGCTTTTCCTCCCTGAGCGGGTACCTTAATCCCTATTAAGGTAGTTTGCCCCCGGTTTTATTCCCCTTTAACCGGGGGTTTTTTATTTCCGGCGCCCATGCAGCGCCTTTCCGCGCTCTTTCGCGCTCCTTTGCATCCCTTCCGAAAATCCGCAAAAATCCGGGCCGGAATACCCGGCCAGATCCGTTTCACCCATTCCCGACGTCAGCCATGTACCTAGCAAGGCCGTTGTCTCCGGCACACCCTCGCGGGTCACGCTGGAAAACAATTGCACGCTGCATTGCGGATACGCTTCCCGCAGGAAAGCCCGCACATCTTTAGAAGCGTGCTGCGCTTGCTGCCGCGTAAGCTTATCCGATTTCGTCAACAGCACATGGACGGGTTTTCCGGTAGGAGCAAACCAGGCCAGCATCTGCCTGTCCAGGGTGGTGAGGGGATGCCGCACATCCATGATCAGCACCATGCCGTAGAGCGACTCCCGCGTCTGCAGATAGGCACTGAGCAGATGTTCCCAATGCTGGCGGACCCTGGGCGGCACCTTGGCATAACCATAACCGGGGAGATCGACCAGAAAACCGCTGTTTCCCAACCGGAAGTAATTGAGATGCTGCGTGCGCCCGGGCGTCTTGCTGACAAACGCCAGTCGCCCGCGGTTGGTCAGCGCGTTGATGGCACTGGACTTGCCCGCGTTGGATCGCCCGGCAAACGCGATCTCTACGCCATCCGCCACGGGCAGATTTCGCAGGTCGTCGACCGTGGTATAGAAGGCGGCGTTCTGGAAGACAGACATGACGTGAGCGTTTCCGGCTGCTTTTATCAGGCGGGAAGTGTCCTCGCCTGAAGGGGTGAAGACTGGAAAAAATCCGGAAGAAATCGAGTATGGGTCAATACGGTCCGCACGATTGCGATGGTGACAATTGGAATAAAGCGATATCGCGGTTCCGGATCGGGTTGCGCCGCCTGTCTTTCAAGCGTCTGTCGTATCCGTCGTTCCGGGGAGTTCGGAGGTCCCAGGGGTGCCAAGGGCTTCAGGGTTTACCCGGGCAATCGCAAGCAGGCCCTGCAATACCAGATTATCCACCACTTTGACATTCAAGTTAAGCCGGGGTTGCAACTGCGCCGCCGTGCCCCCGCTGAGAATACAGTCCGGAACGCGCCCCAGCGTGCCTGCGAGCAGAGCGGACATCCGCTCTATCGCCCCGGCCAGCGCATGCAGCAACCCGCTGTATACGGCATCGGCGGTACTGTCGGGGTAATCGCAGAATTCGCCCTTTCCGGATTGCAGGAATGAAAGTTCCGCCATCAGGACCTTGTGCATCATGTCCACACCCGGGATTATGATCCCGCCAAGGAATTCGCCTGTGTCGGAAAGGGCATCGACCGTCATCGCGGTTCCCGCGTCCACGACCAGACAGCCCTGGGCTTCCGATTCCCAGGCAGCAATCAGCGCAGCCCATCGATCGCTTCCGAGTTGCGCCGGATCCGCGTAATAATTGCGGACACCGCACTGGTACTGAGCGGCGATCACCCACTGGGGTTCGGTTCTCCACGGGGAAAGAAGGTCCGCCAGAGCGTTCCCCGCCTGCATGCCGGCCACGTTGGATACCACGATGCGCGACGGTTCGGCCAGATTCCGCCATGCTTCCGCCAGTAACACCCTGTTCTCCTGCTTCACGATTCCGTGCTCGAGCCACCCACGGCCATCGTGCAGCCCCCACTTTATATGGCTGTTTCCGGAATCGATCGCCAATAAAAAGGGGGCGTCCATTCATTCCATCCGGGGACGCAGGGAAATTTCCCCGCCGTTGTACCTGCGCATACCGCTGCGCGTCCTCAGCAGCAGGGAACCGTCGTCGCCCACGCCCTGTACAGTGCCCTGTTCACCTGCTCCGTCAGGCAATTGAAGCGCGATGGCCTTGCCTTCGCAAACATGACGACTGATCCATTCCTGCTTGAATACGGGGAAGCCGTTATGTTCGAATTCCTGTAGCACACGTACAATATCGGTCAGCAATGCGGCCAGCAGCGCATTCCGGTCCGGTGTCGTACCGCAGATGCGATAAACGTCCATTGCACCCTGATCTATGCGTGCCTGTACGCTGTTCGACAATTTAAGATTCATGCCCACGCCAATCACGGCGACGGTTGGGCCCAGCATATCTCCCTGCAATTCGATCAGTATGCCGGCCAACTTGCAGAAATTATACATTACATCGTTCGGCCACTTGAGCGCCACACCTTCGACACCGCAGAACTCGAGTGCGCGAATGATTGCAACCCCGACTGCAAGGCTCAGCCCCGACAGAAAGCCGGCCCCGTGCTGAAATCGCCACAGCAGGGAAAAAACGAGGCCGTCACCCAGGCCGGAATGCCATTGCCGCCCCCGGCGGCCGCGGCCGCCGGTCTGCAACTCGGCCACGATTACAGGAATGGCCGTGGTTCCCGAATACATTCCGCTCGCGGATCTGCGCAGCAGCAGGCTGTTCGTGGAATCGACGGTATCCAGCACTTCCAGGTTAAAACGCGCGGCCTCCGTGCCGAGATGCTTCAGTATGCTATCGCGCTGCAGCCATTGCATGGGATCGGGCAATCGATAGCCACGGCCCTGCACCCTGTGAACGGTGAGGCCGGCCTCATCAACGCCGCGCAGGGCATTGGATATGCTTGCGCGTGAAACGCCGAGTGCCCGGGCAATATCCGGCCCCGAATGGAATTCGTTATCGCTCAGAATGCGCAGAATCGAGAATGCAAGCGGTTTCATGTCAATCAGTGTAGTGCAATACCCCGCCCCGTGCTGCAGCAGTCCATGTTCGGCATGTTCGATATGTGCGGCGCCGATCTGGCTTGAAGCGGCATTCTCACTATAATAAGCGACTCAGCGGCAAGAATAATGAACTCGGAGAAGCAAAACTTGAAACACTATCCTGAAAACGACCCGACTGGAACAACTGCCACCCACTTCATCCGCAATATCATCGAAGAAGACAACCGGACAGGCAAATGGAACGGGCGTGTGGAAACCCGTTTTCCGCCCGAGCCAAACGGCTATCTGCACATCGGCCACGCCAAGAGCATCTGCCTCAATTTCGGCCTCGCCCGGGATTACGACGGCATATGCCATCTGCGCTTCGACGATACCAATCCTGAGAAAGAAGAACAGGAGTATGTCGATTCGATACTTGACGCGGTGCGTTGGCTGGGCTTCGATTGGGGCGATCATTTGCACTACGCCTCGGATTATTTCGACCGGCTCTACGAATATGCGGAATACCTGATCAGCCAGGGCAAGGCCTATGTGGACAGTCTGACAGCGGAAGAAATCCGCGCGCTGCGCGGCACCCTGACCGAGGCGGGGGAGAACAGTCCCTACCGGGAACGCACGCCAGCGGAAAACCTCGATCTCTTCCGGCGGATGAAAGCAGGGGAATTTGCCGATGGCGCTCATGTTCTGCGGGCCAAAATCGACATGGCCTCTCCCAACATCAACCTGCGCGATCCCGTCCTCTATCGGATCCGCCATGTTCGCCACCATCGGACCGGCGACGCATGGTGCATCTATCCGATGTACGACTACACCCATTGCATCTCCGACGCGCTGGAACGGATCACCCATTCTCTGTGCACGCTCGAATTCGAGGATCACCGGCCGCTCTATGACTGGGTACTGGATCAGCTGGCGGAAGTGGTCCCCGTTCACCCGCAGCAGATCGAATTCGCGCGGCTGAATCTCACCTATTCGGTCATGAGCAAGCGCAAGCTGATCGAACTGGTCGACGAAGGTCTGGTGGATGGCTGGGACGACCCACGCATGAACACACTTGCCGGGTTGCGCCGGCGGGGCTACACGCCCGACGCCATCCGCCTTTTTGCGGAGCGCATTGGTGTCAGCAAGGCGGATTCGTGGATCGATATGGGCATACTGGAAGATTGCCTGCGAGAAGACCTGAACGAACGCGCCCCGCGCCGACTGGCTGTTCTGGACCCCCTGAAGGTCATCATCGAGAACTATCCCGAAACGGGGGAAGAGGATTGCTTTGCCCCCAATCATCCGCAAAAACCGGAATGGGGAAGTCGCAGGCTGCCCCTGTCGAGAATTATCTATATCGATCGCGGCGATTTCATGGAAACACCGCCAAAGGGTTATTTCCGACTCTCCCCGGGAGGAGAAGTGCGGTTGCGTTACGCCTACATCATCACGTGCGTGAGCGTGGTGAAAGATGCGAGCGGAAAAATCGTGGAGATTCGCTGCACGTATGACCCTGACAGCAAGAGCGGCACACCCGGTGCGGATAAGCGCAAGGTCAAGGGCAACATCCACTGGCTCTCGGCGCGGTACGCGCAGCAGGCCGAAATACGGCTTTACGACCGTCTTTTCGCCCGCCCTCACCCCGATGCCGGAGGACAGGATTACAAGACGGTTCTGAATCCCGATTCCAAAAAAACCATTACCGCTTACGTGGAACCTTCGCTCATTCAAGCCCAGGCGGAAGACCGCTTCCAGTTCGAGCGCCACGGGTATTTCGTTGCCGATCGCAGTGACACGACGCCGGAAAAAGCGGTATTCAACCGGTCGGTAACCTTGCGGGACTCATGGGGGAAAGCCGGCTTTTCCTGAAGCCTGCAAGTAGCTCTTCCCTTTCGCGGTTTTTTTCGCTAGCATATGAAACATTCGGGATAGCAACGTATACAAAAATATAAATCCTGCTAAGCTTTTATCCAGTCCTTATATAAACAACAGAATCTGTCCTGCCTGTTTTCCGGTTTTGGCGAATTGCGGCCTGTGCAACACTGTCCGGCAGCATTCCTGTCCGGATACAATCTAACCCTTTGACGAGAAACCATGAGCCAGCATATCCACTACGTCTCCGATGGAAATTTCGAAACCGAGGTACTGCAATCGACCGTGCCCGTACTGGTTGACTACTGGGCGGAATGGTGCGGACCCTGCAAGATGATCGCACCCATCCTGGACGAGATCGCCCGGGATTACGGGGACCGGCTGAAAGTGGCAAAACTGAATATCGACGAAAACCAGGCCACTCCGCCAAAATACGGTATCCGCGGCATCCCTACGCTGATGCTGTTCAAGGGGGGAAACGTCGAGGCAACCAAAGTGGGCGCGTTATCCAAGTCCCAGCTTACCGCGTTTATTGACAGTCACTTGTAAAACAGATAAGCTTATAATAACCGCATCCTCAAGCGCCCTGATCAGATTCAGATTCTGTTTCGATTGTTCGCCGTTTCGAGTTCTTCGTCCGGCCCCTTCAGTTTTTCCCAACGTTTCTTGACGCTTTAAAGCCTCTAGCCTCTGTCTCTGTTCTTCATCCGCGAGCTCCATTCATGCACTTATCCGACCTCAAGAATTTCCACGTCTCCGAACTGGTAGAAATGGCTATCGCCAACGAAATAGATGGCGCGAACCGTCTGAGAAAACAGGACCTGATTTTCGCCCTGCTAAAAAATCAGGCGCGGAAAGGCGAAAGTATTTTTGGTGAGGGAACGCTTGAGGTATTGCAGGACGGCTTCGGCTTTCTGCGTTCCCCGGATACGTCCTATCTGGCCGGTCCCGACGATATTTACGTCTCGCCCAGCCAGATACGGCGCTTCAATCTGCACACCGGTGACTCCATAGAGGGCGAGATACGCACACCCAAGGAAGGCGAGCGCTACTTTGCGCTGGTCAAGGTGGACAAGGTCAACAGCGAACCACCTGAGCACTCGAAGCACAAGATACTGTTCGAAAACCTCACCCCCCTGTTTCCTACCGAGCGACTGCAGCTCGAGCGCGAGATCAAGGCGGAAGAAAACATCACCAGCCGTATCATCGACCTGATCGCCCCAATCGGAAAAGGCCAGCGAGGCCTGCTGGTTGCAAGCCCCAAGTCGGGCAAAACCGTCATGCTTCAGCATATTGCCCACGCCATTGCATCGAATTACCCTGATGTAATACTGATGGTATTGCTGATAGACGAGCGGCCGGAGGAGGTCACCGAAATGATCCGCTCGGTCAGGGGTGAGGTGATCTCATCGACGTTCGACGAACCGGCCGTGCGTCACGTGCAGGTAGCCGACATGGTGATCGAGAAAGCCAAGCGCCTGGTCGAACACAAGAAGGATGTGGTGATACTGCTGGATTCCATTACGCGGCTGGCAAGGGCGTACAACACGGTGGTGCCGGCTTCCGGCAAGGTATTGACAGGCTGGGTCGATGCCAATGCCCTGCAGCGTCCGAAACGTTTCTTCGGCGCAGCCCGCAATATCGAGGAAGGAGGTTCCCTCACCATCATCGCCACCGCACTGGTCGATACCGGATCGAGAATGGACGACGTGATCTACGAGGAATTCAAGGGGACCGGCAACATGGAAATCCACCTCGACCGGCGCATGGCGGAAAAACGCATCTACCCCGCAATCAATGTCAACCGCTCCGGCACCCGGAGGGAAGAGCTGCTCATCAAACCGGATGTTTTGCAGAAAATATGGGTGCTGCGCAAGCTGCTCTACCCAATGGATGACATGGAGGCAATGGAATTTCTGCTCGACAAGATCAAGGCGACCAAGAACAATGCCGATTTCTTCGATTCGATGCGCCGGGTATGAGTAACAGGCAATCGACCTTGCATCCATCCACCTTGCTTCTCTTTCCCCCTCTTTAACGTCGAACGTTATTGCAAGCTCACCCCGGTTGAAGGATAATATGCGTTTTCTCGCTCGCATCAGGCTGGTTGCTGTGTGGGCGCAGTTACCAAGGATTCATTCATGAAACCCGACATTCACCCCAATTATCAGGAAATCACCGTGACGTGCAGTTGCGGCAATGCCTTTCAGACCCGTTCCACCATGGGCAAACCTTTGAATATCGAGGTCTGTTCGGTGTGCCATCCGTTCTACACCGGCAAGCAGAAGATCGTCGATACGGCGGGACGCGTTGAGAAATTCCGGCAGAAATACGGCAGGAAGGCTGAAAGACAGCCGTCCGCCTGAAAGCATCCGGGCTGGTCGCACAAACAAAAGGGCAGCCTCAGGCTGCCCTTTTGTTTTGCCTGGCCTCGGGATCCAGTAATCAGAATAGAGGCATGAAACGCTCGCCTTCTTCGCTTACCGTCGCGCTCGGCTGCCTCTTTCTCCTTGGCGGATGCGCCGTCAACCCGGTCACCGGCAACCGCAATTTCACGCTCATGTCGGAAAACGACGAGGTGCGCAAGGGCTGGGAAGCAGCTGTTGAAATACGCAAGGCTTATCGTACGTACGACGATTTGCCCGGTCTGCAGCAGTATGTCAACGAAATCGGGCGGAAACTCGCGAAGAAAAGCCATCGACCCCAGCTCGACTATCATTTCACAGTTCTCGACAGTCCCGAAGTCAATGCTTTCGCCTTGCCGGGAGGTCATGTTTACATTACCCGCGGGATGCTTGCCTACCTCAATTCGGAGGCCGAGCTTGCCGCCGTGCTGGGGCATGAAATCGGCCACGTCACGGCGCGCCATAGCGTGCAGCAGTACAGCGCGGCCACGGCTGCCAACGTGGCAGCCACCGCGGGCGGAATACTGCTGGGAGTATTCGTGCCGCAGGCCGGAGGGCAGCTGGCGCAGGGTGTTCAGAGCCTGCTCGGTGTTACCGGAAACGCCCTCCTGGCCGGCTACGGCCGGGGCCATGAACTGGAGGCGGATCGGCTGGGAGCCGAGTATCTGGCGCGGAGCGACTATGATCCGCAGGCAATGATCAAGGTCATTGGCGTACTCAAGAACCAGGAGCTGCTCGATATCGAAGTCGCCAAACAGGAAGGGCGGGAACCCCGCCGTTATCACGGCATTTTTGCCACCCATCCCGATAATGACACGCGCCTGCAGGAAGTGGTCGCGGAAGCAAAGCAGTTTATCAGGCCGGGGGTCATCGACGACCACCGCAATGCGTTCCTGCGTCATACGGAGGGCCTGGCTTTTGGCGATGGAGTCGATCAGGGTGTCGTTCGCGCCAATACGCTCCAGCATAGGGAACTTGGATTTTCGGTTTCCTTTCCACCCGGCTGGCGGATTCGAAATAAACCCAATGAGGTCCTGGCAACCAGCCCCGATGGGGAAGCACTGATGGTATTGAGCCTGTTCGACAACCCTCAGGGCTCACCCGCTGAACTGGCGCGCCAGCGCTTTCGCCTCGACCCCTCAAACATTCTATCGATGACGCGCAACGGGCTGTCCCTTGCCATCGTAAACTCCACGACGGAACAGGGCAAGCCGTTCAAGGCGGGCGTGATCCATCACGATGGCAAAGCCTATCTGCTGGCGGGGGCGGGCGAGACCCAAATCGCCTTCGACCGTTACCACCCGAATATCACAAGCACGATCGAAAGTTTCCATGCGCTTTCCGCAGCCGAGCGGGAGACTATCAAACCCCTCGAAATCAGGACCATCACTGCTGATCAGCATACCCGTTACGCCCAATTGGCGCGCACCTCTCCCCTGGGAAGAAACGCCGAGCATTACCTGCGCCTGCTCAATGGCCAGTATCCTGAAGGCGAACCTGCTCCCGGCCAGATCGTGAAAATCGTCAAATGATTCGGTTCCGGTTTTTGCAGGGCATCACGGACCCATAGGAGCCAGGGAACCGTAACAATGAGAGGGGTCAAATCATGCACTATGCGCCTTGCATCAGAAGCGGATAATCCGTGATGGCGCCATCCACGCCGAGTTTACGACAATGATCGTGTTCCGCCCGGGTTATCATGCCATAAACGAAATTGCGGAAACCTTCCGCCGCTGCCTGGGCCAGCAGGGCACCATCCATGATCTCGTAGTCCCATACGATATGATTCACCCTGGGATTGCCGTCACGATTGAAGTCCGCCAATATAGAATGCAGGCTACGTGGACGGTGCGCCAGCAAAAGGCCGCAGTCGACTTCAAGGGACGATGCGCAGATTGCCGCCAGATCGTGGCGAAACGAGGTGACGACCAGGCGGCGGCGGGCCTGATGTCTGCGGAGGACCTTCAATACCAAGGACAATTTCTCCATGCTCTTGATTTCGATATTCCACAGGATGCCGGGAAAATGCCCGAGCGCCTCGTCGAGCGTGGGTACCTCGTGACCCGCTGCCTGTTCGATTTCCTTCCGGGTAAGCTCATTCGCCGCCAGTCCGGAAGCCAGAACCCGGTCGTGCAGGAGTATCGGCATCCCGTCGCGGCTGATGCGCACATCGGTTTCGATTCCGCTTACGCCTGCGGCAACCGCTGCCTCGAACGCCGCCAGTGTATTCTCGGGAACTGCGGCATGATAGCCGCGATGGGCGATCACCAGCATGATTCATGATGCATCATTCTGCATTCCCGAGTGGAGTGGCATATGCGCGGCGGGTGTTCCCGGATGATTCCGCAGATGGGCTGCAATAAATCTCCCCAGCACCGTCGCCCAGTCTTCCCGCATGAAAATGAATCCGTCGTTATGTCCGCCTTGCAGTTCCAGAAACCGCTTTGGAGCAGGCGCGGCTTCATAAAGCATCCGGCCCTGCTCGAACGGCACGATTTCATCCTCTGGACTGTGAGCGACGAATACCGGACACGCGACATCCTGCAGGTACGCCAAGGTGTTGTATTCGAAACGCGCCAACAGCCTTACCGGCAAAAAAGGGTAGAGTTTCGCAGCCATGTCGGGTATAGAGGTAAATGCGGATGCGAGCACCATCAAGCCGGGTTTTTCATGTGCCGCAAGCCAGGCGGCTATCGCCCCGCCGAGCGATTCGCCGAACAGAACCACGCTGGCAGGAGCGACGGATCTGGCTTCGGTAAGGTACTGCCATGCCGCCTGGGCATCCCGATAGGTTCCCGCCTCGGAAGGTTTTCCGCTGCTCAGTCCGTAGCCGCGATAATCGAAAATGAACGTGTTGTAACCCAGCCGGTAAAACATGAGCAGATAATCCAGGCGATGCGAGATATTGCCTGCGTTGCCATGAAAAAACAGCACCGTTCCAGCCGCATCGGGGACCGGCACCCACCACCCGCTCAGTGTTTCACCGTCGGCGGTGGAAAATTCAACGGACTCGTAGGTGAGCCCGACATCGGCGGGGCTATCGACAGCACTGTGTCCAGTCTGAGGATAGTAGATCAGGTGCGGCTGGGCCAGAAATACCAGTCCCGCCAGAAAAGCGTAAGCGATTGCAGCCATGATGCCCAGATTGAACAGCATGCATGTCAAAGGGTTGGTTGATCTCTCGGACGCACAGTTATAATACGTGCTTTCATCATAGCCACTTTTTCCCCGGGTGACAGGAATAAGGAATACCGATGAACCTCGACCGTGTAAACTCCGGCCGCGATGTGCCCAACGATTTCAATGTCATCATTGAAATACCCATGAACGCCGATCCGATCAAGTATGAAGTGGACAAGGACACCGGCGCCATGTTCGTGGACCGCTTCATGTCGACATCGATGCATTATCCCTGCAACTACGGCTATATCCCTCATACCCTGTCCGACGATGGCGATCCGGTCGACGTTCTGGTGATCTCCCCGGTTCCGCTCATTCCGGGGGTGGTGGTGCGCTGCCGGCCTCTCGGCATGCTCCGGATGATGGATGAAGCGGGCGAGGATGCCAAGGTGCTGGGCGTTCCGATCCATCAGCTGTGCGGGCTCTACCGCGATGTCAGGTCCCATGCCGATCTGTCGGAACTGATGCGCTCGCAGATCGCACATTTCTTCGAGCACTACAAAGATCTCGAGCCCGGCAAATGGGTCAAGATCAGCGGCTGGGTTGGCGTCAAGGACGCCAAGCTGGAAATCAACAATGGCGTCAAGCGTTACAAATCGGCGAAAAAGAAACCGATGTTTTGATGACTATAAGACTGCAACGATGAGCTGGCTGGAACCCGTTGAACTGCGGGGAAACGTGGTAACCCTCGCTCCCCTGGAAATGAGCCATGTCGAGCCCTTGACCGCTGCGGTAAGGGACGGGGATTTCTGGAAATTGTGGTTTGCCAATGTGCCGTCCCCCGCCTCCATGGAAAGTTATGTGGAAAACGCGATCAAAAATGCCGCAAAGGGAAATATCGTCTTCGCGGTCAGGCTCAACGGCACGGACCGGATCGTGGGCACAACCCGCTTCTATAATGTGGACGAAATCAACCGGCGGCCGATGCTGGGCTATACCTGGTATGCAAAATCGGTCTGCCGGACCGGCGTCAATAGCGAAAGCAAGCTGTTGCTGCTTCAACATGCCTTCGAGCAGAAGCAGGCCATCGCGGTAGAATTCCGGACGCATTATTTCAACCAGGCTTCCAGAACCGCGATCGAACGGCTGGGGGCAAAGCAGGATGGAATTCTGCGCAGCCATCAGATCATGCGCGATGGCTCGGTCCGCGATACGGTCGTCTATTCTATACTCCAGCATGAGTGGCCGGCTGTGAAGCAGAATCTCCTGAGCAGGCTCGCGCCCACCTGATCTCGCAGTCCCCCGACATATGGGATGAGTCGTGCCGGAACAGGATGCGGACCGTGCCGGGACAAGGCCCGCTTCAGGAACCTTGAAGGCTGATGAGGAATCGAAGCATGTATCCGGGCCGGAAACGATGGGGAACGCAAAACAGATTTCCGGAAGGCCTCGATCGCCGATCAACTGACAAAGAATCAACAGGTTTATGAACCGACGAAAATTGCTTGCGCTGCTTGGAATGGCTGGAGTCGATATGTTCAGCGGTTATGCCTCGGCCGGCACCGGCGGCGGGGAAACCAGAAAAATGTTTTCGTGCGTGGCAACGCCCCAGCAGACCGAAGGACCTTACTTTGTCGATGAGGCGCTGCACCGCGCCGATATCCGGTCCGATCCTGCGGATGGCTCGATGAAGGACGGTGTGCCCTTGGCGCTGGAAATCCGGGTTTTTGCACTCTCCCGGAACGCCGGAATCGACTGCAAGCCCCTAGGGGGTGCAATCGTGGATATCTGGCATTGTGATGCCAGCGGGGTGTACTCCGACGTCAGGGACAGAAGCTTTGATACTGTGGGAAAACAGTTCCTGCGCGGCTACCAGGTAACGGATGCCGATGGCGGCGTGCGTTTCATGACGATCTATCCCGGCTGGTACCCCGGCAGATCGGTCCATATCCATTTCAAGATCCGCACTCGGCCGAAGCATGGGCGAGCTTATGAATTCACCTCCCAGTTCTACTTCGACGATTCGATCACCGACAAGGTACACGCGCGGGAACCTTATTCGAGACCTGTCTTCCACGCCGAAAGAAAATCCTACGGGGCGCGAACCAGGAACGGCGAAGACGGCATATTCCGCCAAGGGGGCGATCAGTTGATGCTCAGGCTTTCCGCAACGGACCAGGGATACGCGGCCTCCTTCGATGTCGGGATCCAGTGAGAGTGAGCTAACTGCCCAAATCTGCCTGATGGGCATGACGCGCCCCTTATCCATATCAAACCAGCTTGAAGCCGGCTTCGGTACGTCCGGCACCGCGCTGGCCAAGCGCGGCCTGGACAGCGTCATTCACAGTTTCGAGGAAGATGAATTGCAATGAAGACCGCGCCGCTTCGGGAACGTCGCGCAGGTCTTTTTCGTTGCGGGCGGGCAGCAGCACTGCGCGAAGCCCGGCGCGCTGCGCGGCAAGCACTTTTTCCTTGATACCCCCCACGGGCAGCACCATCCCTCGCAAACTGATCTCCCCCGTCATGGCCACATCGTGGTGGACGGGCCGATCGCTGAAAAGGGAGGCCAGCGCCACGAACATGGCGACACCTGCGCTGGGACCGTCTTTCGGTATGGCACCGGCCGGCACGTGCACGTGCACGTCGATGGCGTCGAATGCCGCCGACGGGATATGCAGATTTTCCGCACCGGCCTTCACCAGCGTGAGCGCAGCCTGGGCGCTCTCCTTCATGACTCCGCCCAACTGGCCAGTGAGGATGAGTTGTCCGCGCCCGCTGACCCGCGTCGCTTCGACGAACAGGATATCCCCGCCAACCGGTGTCCAGGCCAGACCGGTCGCCACTCCGGGCAGGCTGGCGCGCAGTCCGATCTCGTGCTCGAATTTCGCCGGACCGAGAATAGCGTCCAGATCCGCGTGGTCGACCCGCACCTCGATCTGTCCGTCCTCGGCAATACGCGTGGCTGCGTGGCGCATGATGCGCCCTATCTCCCGCTCGAACTGCCGCACGCCCGCCTCGCGGGTGTAATTCGCGATGACGGCTTCCAGCGCCTCCACCGTTATTTCGCATTGCCCCTCGCGCAGACCATTCGCCTCACGCTGCCGGCCCACGAGATAGCGCAGCGCGATCTGGAGCTTTTCCTCCCGGGTATAGCCCGGGATATCGATGATCTCCATGCGGTCTCGGACCGGCGGCGAAACGTTGTCGATCACATTCGCCGTGGCAATGAAAACGACACGGCTCAAGTCGAACGGAACGCCCAGATAATTATCCCGAAAAGTCGAATTCTGCTCGGGGTCCAGCACTTCCAGCAGGGCTGCCGACGGGTCTCCGTGCAAACTGGCTGACATCTTGTCGACCTCGTCGAGCATCATCACGCAGTTGCGCGCGCCGGCCTTGCGCAGGCTCTGTATGATATTACCGGGCATGGCGCCGATATAGGTCCGGCGATGGCCGCGCATCTCGGCCTCGTCGTGCACGCCTCCGAGCGATACCCGCACGAATGGTCGCTGCAATGCCCGTGCAATGCTCTGGCCGAGCGAAGTCTTGCCCACTCCCGGCGGACCGACAAAGCAGAGTATGGGCGCCCGCCCCTGCGGCTTGAGCTTCTGTACCGCCAGAAACTCGATAATTCGCTGCTTGACCCGTTCAAGCCCGAAGTGATCGGCTTCCAGAACCGCGCGAGCGGCGCTGAGATCGATCGGCGCATCCTCCGGCAGCCGCCAGGGTAGCTCCGTCATCCATTCGAGATAGGTATGAAGCATCGAATATTCACTCGATGCCGATGGCATGCGCTTCAACCGCTGCAGTTCTTTCCGCGCCTGTGCCTCGATTTCATCCGGCATGGCGGCCTTTGCGATCGCCTCATCGAGTTGGGCGATTTCCTGGTCGTCCTCCTCCGTTTCACCCAGTTCCTTCTGGATGGTTTTCAACTGTTCGCGAAGCAGGAACTTACGCTCACGGTCCTCCAGATGCTCCTTTGTCCGCTCCCCGATTTCCTGCGACAACCTCAGCACTTCGATACGGCGGGAGAGAATATTGAGCACCTTGCGCAACCTGTCCTCGGTGCTGACGGTTTCCAGCAGCAACTGCTTTTCGGCCACCTCGGCGTCGAGCAGGCTGGCGGCGATGTCCGCCAGATGCGACGGGGCGCGCGTAGCCTGCAGCGCGTGCGCGAGTTCCGCCGGAACACCGGGCAACAACGACAGGATTTCGACCGTGCGCTCGCGTAATTGCATGGCAAGCGCTTCAGCCTCAGTGGATACCTCTGCCGGTTCCTCGATCCGCCGTACGCGTGCAGCCAGAAAAGGGTAGCCTTCGACCAGTTCTTCGATGCAAAACCGTTCCAGCCCGTGGCAAACGGCATGATGCAACCCGTCCACCGACGTGAGATGCCGGACGATGCTGACGACAGTACCCATGTTGAACAGCGCGTCGAGCCCCGGATTGTCGACAGCAGGATCCTTTTGCAGAATGATGCCAAGCGGCCCGCTGGCCTGCAGGGCGTGCTCCATGGCAGCAATGGACCGGGGACGACCGGCAGTAATAGCGGTCAGCACATGTGGAAACAGGACAATGTTGCGCATGGGCACGAGCGCGATCACGTCGGGGGGTAATTCGCGTGGGACGACAACGGGCTGTTCCATAATCGTTTCCTCGGCAATTAGCGGACTTTGCCCGCTACCTGCTCTGAACGGGACAAATATCTGACCTCGGGAAGCACTGAATAAATCCTCGCAGAGCGAAAAATGAGCAACTTCCGCCCTTTCAGTTTAGCATCGGTCTATCGACCGTCAATCGCCCGGGTTTTTTCTGATCATGCCTGGACCTTCTGTCACTGGCCGGAATCCATGCGAGATGGCGTCAGGCCGATTCGATGCCCTGCCGAAAGGAGAATTTCGTGCAATCCGTTCCGATGGCCGGACGCCGGCGTATTCCAACTCAAGTATGGAGGATCGAATGAACAGATTCTTGGTACAACTCGATTTCATTTCCTTCCTGAAATTCAATTCGCTGTCCTTCTGTTGTGCCAATACGCTATTTTCTCCGTTGAACGCGCTTTACACTTTTGAAAGCAGCGGCATGGGCAAGGCGCTGATCGCACTTTTCATGGCGCCGTTCGCCGGATTGCTTCTGGGTGTCATCTTCGGCGTGCTCGCATTTCCGCTGTACCGCTTCGTGACGACGCGCAGCGAGTTTTTTGCGGCCTTGTCGGGCCGATTTCAGGAAGTACCCGAAGACACCCCGGACACCCCGGACGACCCGGATACAACGGATCAGGGCCGGGAAAATCCTTGAACCCGATGGCCTGGACTGCGACAAAACGCGGAACAGCAGAAAACCAGATCATGCGATAGCGCGTCTTTCAGGAAGGTTCTACACTTGGGAAGCGCTGACTAAATCCTCGCTGGCGCGACAGCGGCTTTGCGGGATGAGATGTGCGAAAGGCGACGACGCGAATGGTACGACCGCGAAGGGCGGAGCAGTATCTTCCGGAGGAAGATGCGACCCCGCAGCGGATGCAGACGCCCCAACAGCACTCTGGCGCGGTCTTGACACCCCGCCGCTGCCCGATCCCCGCTTCGCGGGGTCCCTCG
>CAZYYR010000011.1:0-23674 GCA_964651465.1 uncultured Nitrosospira sp. | reverse complement strand
GCGTGTCCAGCGAGCGGTCCGATGGCCCGTCTGCCTCATCCTGTCCCAAACGGTTGCGTGCACCGTGGATGGTAAAACCCTGCTCGTAGAGCAATTCCCGGATCCGCCGTATCAGCAGGACCTCGTGATGCTGATAATAACGCCGGTTGCCGCGCCGCTTGACCGGCTTCAACTGCGTGAATTCCTGCTCCCAATAACGCAAAACATGAGGTTTGACGCCGCACAGTTCGCTCACTTCACCAATGGTGAAGTAGCGCTTTGCCGGAATGGGCATCAAGGCGGCGTCAGCCGTCCTGGTTTCCATGCTGGCTTTTCTCAACCATTGCCTTCAATTTCTGGCTGGCATGAAAAGTGACTACCCTCCGGGCGGTAATGGGAATTTCTTCCCCTGTCTTGGGGTTCCGCCCGGGCCGTTGCGGCTTGTCGCGCAACTGAAAGTTACCAAACCCCGACAGCTTGACGCCGTCACCGTTCTGCAGCGCGATACGAACTTCCTCGTAAAACGACTCCACCATGTCTTTGGCTTCGCGCTTGTTAAATCCGACTTTTTCAAAAAGCAAATCCGCCAGTTCGGCCTTTGTCAAGGTCATAGTCTTCCTCACTTCATTTACACTTAAACGTTGCCAGGTTCCCGCATTGCAATCAATCACGCAACCTTGCACCAAACTGATTTTCGAGTGCACCCACCAGATTCGTGACCGCATCGTCCGCTTCCGCATCAGTCAGGGTTTTTTCAGTATCTTGTAATAACATACGGAATGCAAGACTTTTTTTACCCGGCTCCACCCCTTTTCCGCGATAGACATCGAACACCGAGATCTCCGAGATAATGGCTGATTTCCTTATGCGCATAAGGTCGAGCATTGCCTGGACGCTTGTCTCTTCGGATACGATCACGGCAATGTCACGACGTATGGGGGGGTACTTTGAAATTTCATGCGCCTTCGGCAGCATTCGAGCAATCAAAATCTCCATATCCAGCTCGAACAGCACCAGCCGCCGAGGCAGACCCAGCTTTTGTTGCCAGCGGGGGTGCAGTTCCCCCAAGTAACCTGCGTCCTTATCTCCGACCCGGATCAACGCGGACTTGCCCGGATGCATTGCCGGATGCGCAGCCGGCAATGCGTATATCGGGTTGGGCGAGAACAACCCTTCGATATCCGCTTTCACATCGAAAAAATCGACCTCCCTGGCCGGTATCCCCCATTGTTCGGGAAATGCATCTCCGTAGCAAAGCCCGGCGATCTTCTCCTGCTGCACATGGCTTCCGCCGACATTCCGGAAACATGACCCGATTTCAAATAGGCGCACCCGGGTCTGCTTGCGGTTGAGGTTGAACTGCAGGTTGGATATCAGGCCGCCCAGCAGACTGCTGCGCATCACTGTCATCTGGGCGGACAGCGGGTTTTTCAGCAATACCGGCGCCTTGTTGTCCGCAAGATCCTGTTCCCACGATACATCCACAAATGCATAATTGATGACCTCCTGGTAATCCCGTCCCGCGATAATCTGACGCAGCCGGGCTGGCGTTTTTACGATTTCCGGCGCCGGCAGCATGTCCATCTGCACGCGGGGCAGATCCATGGGAATACAATTGTAACCATGTAGGCGGGCGATTTCTTCGATCAGGTCTTCTTCTATGGCGAGATCGAAACGATGGGTAGGAGGCCTGACATGGAAGACACGATCGGCAACCGAAAAACGGAGCTGGAGCCGCTTGAACAGCTTTGCCACATCGTCCTCTTCCAGTTCGACACCAAGAATGCGCCGGGCGCGCTCCAGCCGCAGTCTGATGGAGTCGCGCCGGGGCAGCTGATTCTGGATTTCAGTGACGGGACCTGCTCGTCCACCGCAAATATCCAGTATCAGATGGGTTGTCCGCTCCATTGCATCGCGCGTGGCACCGAAATCGACGCCGCGTTCGAACCTGTGTGCGGAATCTGAAGTAAATCCGAGGGAAATTGACTTGCCGGCAATGGCATCGGGGCTGAAAAAGGCGCTTTCCAGGAATAGGTCGGTCGTCCCGCCAGTCACGCCGCTCTCGATTCCGCCCATGACGCCCGCCAGCGCCAGCGGCTGGACCCCATCCGCGATGACCAGCATGTCCGGTCGCAGGTCGAGGTTTTCCCCGTTCAGCAATCGCAGCGTTTCACCGGGCCGGGCATGACGCACGGAAATGGCACCTTTCAGACCTCCGTCGATCTTCGCGAGATCGAAAGCGTGAAGCGGCTGACCCATTTCCAGCATGACATAATTTGTTATGTCCACTACCGGATTGATGGTGCGCAGGCCGCTGCGCTCGAGGCGGCGCACCATCCATTGCGGCGTTGGGACATTAGATGAGATGTTCCGCACCAGCCTCCCGCAATACAGCGGGCAGGCGTTCGGCGCGTCCACACGCACTGCCAGGGCCTCATCGATCCGGCATGCCGCCGGTCCCATTTCCAGCGGCGCAAGGTCCGCTGCGGTAATGGCCGCCACCTCCCGCGCGATGCCGATCAGCCCCAGGCAGTCGCTTCGATTGGGTGTCAGCTTGAGCGTGAAAAGTGTGTCGTCGAGTTCGTAATACTGGCGGAAATCAGTGCCCACCGGCGCATCGGGAGGCAGAACCAGCAGGCCGATGGCCGAGTCCTCAAGACCCAGTTCCTTTGCCGAACATAACATTCCCGCCGATTCGACGCCGCGGATAACCGCCTGCCTGATAGTCATGCCCGGCAGTTGCGCGCCGACGACTGCACAGGGTACTTTCATGCCTGCACGGACATTCTGCGCCCCGCACACGATACGCAACGGCCTGTCCATTCCCACTTCGCCGGCATCCACCTCGCAAACCGTCAGATGGTCCGCCTGGGCATGCTTCCGAACGGATAGCACCTCGGCCACTACCACTTTGCTGAAGGATGGCGCTGCCGGTTCGATGCGCTCGACTTCCAGACCAGCCATGGTCAGCGCGTGGGCAAGCTCGTCGGCTGACAAGGGGGGGTCGACAAAGGTTCGAAGCCAGTTCTCGGAAAATTTCATGAAGGCCTGTTATCCGCTCGAAACGGACTGATGTATATTTCAGAAGCGCAACCTGGACAGGAGGGCGCCAGGTTCGATATTGCCCCTGTTATCCTCGAGCCGAAAACTTTTCCCTTTCTTTCATTCCGGGGGAATGGAGCTGTAAGGCGTTTATTTCCAGTCTGCTTTCGATTAATTGAATTAATTGAACTGCCGGAGAAACCGCAGATCATTCTCGAAAAACAGGCGCAAGTCGCTTACCCCGTATCTCAACATCGCCAGTCTTTCCACCCCGAGGCCGAAGGCGAGCCCCGTGTATTTTTCTGCGTCTATGCTGACATGCCCGAGAACGTTGGGGTGCACCATGCCGCATCCCAGCACTTCCAGCCAGCCGGTATGACTGCATATCCGACACCCCTCTCCGCCGCACATCACGCAGCCAATATCCATTTCCGCGGAAGGCTCGGTGAATGGAAAAAAAGAGGCACGAAAGCGTACGGGCAAATCCTCCCGCTCGAAAAATCGCTGCATGAAACTTGCCAGAATCCCCTTGAGCGCGGAGAAACTGACTGTTTCGTCAACCCATAACCCCTCCACCTGGTGAAACATCGGGGTATGGGTCAGATCGGAATCGCACCGATAAACTCTTCCCGGAGCGATAACCCTGATAGGGGGCGGATTGTGCTCCATATACCGGATCTGCACCGGGGAAGTATGGGTGCGCAGCAGGTACTGGTTTTTTGCATCCTCGCCTGCATTGATGTAGAACGTATCATGCATGGCGCGTGCCGGATGGTTTTCCGGAATATTGAGTGCCGTGAAATTGTAAAAATCGTTCTCGATCTCCGGACCCGAAGCCACCGTGAATCCGATCGAATGGAAAAGCGACTGGATGCGCTCCAGTGCCCGCGTAACCGGATGTAAACCGCCGTTTCCCGAACCACGCCCGGGCAGGGTTACATCCACCTGTTCCTGGATCAGCCGTTCCTTCAGGTTTTTTTCATGTATCGCTTCGCGCCGGAGATTGAGGGCTGCTTCCAGTGCCTGCTTCGCTTGGTTGATACGATTTCCCATGGCGGGACGCTCTTCCGGAGAGAGTTTCCCCAATCCCTTCAGAAGTTCGGTCAGCGTGCCCTGGCGTCCGAGATAGCGCGCCTTGGCCTGATCCAGTTCAACGAGATCATCGATGCGATCGAATTGATCGGTTGCTTCGCCAAGAAGATCGTCCAGATTGATCATGGAATGCGAATGAATTTCCGTTATCTGCACAAGAAAAAAGGAGGCCAGGCGTAGCAGCCCTCAGCCTCCTTCGAACATTTCCTTTTGCTACGGGCTATGCCAGACTGGCCTTGGCCTGCTCGGCGATGTTCGCGAATGCTGCCTTGTCGGATACAGCGAGATCGGCCAGAACCTTGCGATCCACCTCGATCGCGGCTTTTTTCAGGCCATTCATCAATACACTGTAGGACAAGCCGCATTCGCGCGCAGCGGCATTTATACGGGCAATCCACAGGGCCCGGAACTGACGTTTCTTCTGGCGGCGGTCGCGATAGGCATACTGCCCCGCTTTCATCACCGCTTCCTTGGCCACACGGTAAACGTTCTTGCGGCGCCCGCGATACCCTTTCGCCAGCTCCAGTACTTTCTTGTGACGAGCATGAGCCGTCACACCACGCTTGACTCTCGGCATAAGTCCTCCTCAGGCGTATGGCATCATGGCGCGCACTGACGCCACATCGCTGAAATGCACGCCGACGGTTCCCCGCAACTGACGTTTGCTCTTTGTGGTTTTCTTGGTAAGAATGTGGCGCTTGAAAGCCTGCGATCGCTTGACGCTGCCACCGGCGCGCACGACAAAACGCTTTGCCGCGCCGCTCTTGGTTTTCATCTTCGGCATATACCCTGCTCCTGCTTTTTAACATGATGCCGGGTGGTTCCTGACCGGAACGCTTCAAACCCTGGAATCACTTGTTGTCGATAGCACAGATCACTCCTGTGCCGCCATGACCAAAATTACGGAAACGCCGCTTATACGGCGACCTGCTGCCTCATCTTCCGCTGATGAGGACACACCGGGCGCCAGCTAGCTAGCCATCCGATGTATCCATCCCGCCCCCGGCTGTAACGCCGGCGGCACTCGGCTTATCTTCCTTTTGCCGGGGCGCTTTTATTTCCTTCTTCTTGGGAGACAACACCATTACCATCTGTCGGCCTTCCATTTTGGGGAATTGCTCGACGATCGCACGCGATTCCAGGTCGCCCCTGACCCGTTCCAGCAAGCGTATGCCAAACTCCTGATGGGCCATTTCACGCCCGCGAAAGCGCAACGTAATCTTGGCCTTGTCGCCTTCCTCCAGGAAGCTGATCAGATTACGCAACTTGATGTTGTAGTCGCCTTCATCGGTATTGGGCCGAAATTTGACCTCCTTGATCTGAATCTGCTTCTGCTTGAGCTTGGCCTCGTGCTTCTTCTTGCTTTCCTGATAACGGAATTTGCCGTAATCCATCAAACGGCATACGGGGGGCCGTGCAGTAGGCGCGATCTCGACCAAGTCCACCTCGGCTTCTTCCGCCATGGAATTGGCGACCGCCAGAGGGACTATTCCTATCTGCTCTCCATCCACACCAATCAGCCGCACTTCCGGCGTTGTAATTTCCTGATTGATGCGCGCTGCTTTTTCTTGAGCTATATTAATTCCCCACGATGTTGATCAATCAAACCGCACCGGCCCGCGCGGAAATCTCCGCCTTGAGCCGTTCAATCAATGCCTGGAGGGACATCTGACCGAGATTGGTTCCCGCACGGGTTCGCACGGCCACCATTTGCGCAGCGACTTCCTTTTCCCCCACAATGATCTGATAGGGGAGCTTTTGCAAACTATGCTCCCGTATTTTATAGGTTATCTTCTCGTTTCTCAAGTCCGCTCGTGCACGGATGCCGTGGCGCCTGAGTTCCTCGGCCACTTTACCTGCATAGTCGGCCTGTCCGTCGGAGATATTGAGCACGGCCGCCTGGTCCGGTGAAAGCCACAGGGGAAGGGCGCCCGCATGATTCTCGATGAGAATGCCAATGAACCGTTCCAGCGATCCGAGAATCGCCCGGTGAAGCATCACGGGAATCTGACGGGAATTATCTTCCGCCACGAATTCAGCACCGAGGCGCTCAGGCATGGAAAAATCGAGCTGGAGGGTACCGCACTGCCATAACCGGCCTATACTGTCCTTGAGCGAGAACTCGATTTTCGGCCCGTAGAAAGCGCCCTCCTCCGGCTGAAGCTCCCAGATGAGCTTTGCGCGGTCCAGTGCGGCCTGCAAGGCCGCCTCTGCCTTATCCCATTGCACCTCGGAACCGACGCGCTTTTTCGGGCGAGTCGAAAGCTTCACGAGGATCTCGTTGAATCCGAAATCGCTGTATACCTTCTGCAGCAGGCCGATAAACTGCACGGCTTCATCCTGCACCTGGGATTCGGTGCAAAAAATATGCGCATCATCCTGGATGAACGCCCGCACCCGCATGATGCCGTGCAGTGCGCCGGATGGCTCATTGCGATGACAGGACCCGAATTCCGCTAATCGCAACGGAAGGTCACGGTAACTTTTCAAGCCCTGCCTGAACACTTGGACGTGGCCCGGGCAGTTCATCGGCTTGACGGCAAATTCGCGTTCTTCCGATTGAGTGATGAACATGTTCTCGCGAAAATTTTCCCAGTGCCCGGAGCGCTCCCAGAGCGCCTTATCCAGCACGGCAGGCGTGCGAATTTCGAGATAGCCGTTTTCGCGAAAGACATCGCGCATATACTGCTCGACCTGCTGCCACAGGATCCAGCCCTTCGGATGCCAGAACACCATCCCAGGCGCTTCTTCCTGAATATGGAACAGGTCCAGCTGCCTGCCGAGTTTGCGATGATCGCGCTTTTCCGCTTCTTCAAGGCGATTCAGGTACGCGTCCTGGTCTTCCTTCCGGACCCATGCGGTACCATAGATCCGCTGCAGCATTTCATTATGCGAGTCACCGCGCCAGTAGGCACCGGCCAGCTTCATCAGCTTGAACACCTTGAGTTTCGAGGTGGCAGGGACATGAGGTCCCCGGCACAGGTCCGTGAAATTACCCTGGGAATAGAGTGAAACCTCTTCGTCGCCGGGAATCGCCTCTATGATCTGTGCCTTGTAGTGCTCGCCCTGGTCCTTGAAGAAATTGATTGCCTGAGAGCGGTCCCAGACCTTGCGCTCGACGGGCAGATTCCGCGCACTGATTTCGGCCATCCGCTTTTCGATGGCCGCCAGGTCCTCCGGTGTGAATGGACGCTTGTACGAAAAATCGTAATAAAAACCATCATCGATCACGGGACCAATTGTGACCTGGGCTTCCGGAAACAGCTCCTTCACCGCGTGCGCCAGCAAATGTGCACTGGAATGACGAATGATCTCCAGTCCATCTGGCTCCTTTTCCGTGACGATAGTGACGTCACTGTCGGCTTCGATACGACTGGAGAGATCCACCAGCCTGCCGTTCACCCTGCCTGCCAGTGCCGCCCTGGCCAGCCCTGCGCCTATCGACGCCGCGACTTCGCCTACCGTTACCGGTTGCTCATACTTGCGCTCAGAACCATCGGGCAAACGAATTACAGTCACGACTTCTTCCTCTGGTATACATGACCAATTTCGGGAAAACCTGATTTTACAGGATTCAACGCGCGCCTGAACATTTGTGATGCAAACGGAAGCAAGGATGGCAGCTCATGTCTCAGCCGGACGGCATGCCTATGGAGGAAACTGCAGGGAGATCATGGTCGGGCAGGCGACCATCAGCAGACACAGCAGGTGCAGCAGGTTCGCGGAGCGATCCTATCTGAAATACAGAGGCTGCACCTCACCCGAGAGCCGGGCAAGGTCTAATGAAGGAAAAACGACTGGTCCAGCAGATACAGGGACAGTGAAGAGGTTGCATGCTACGCTCAGTGCATCGGCCGCTGATAGACCGGCAGGCTCACGTCCGCCAGTTCTGCTTCGATCTGCCGCGATATGCTCAAGGACTCCAGGACTACAGGTTCGCCTCGCGCTTGAGCAATTCCTCAATCCGGAGTCCTACTTCAGACTTGCCGCCAAAGACCGTGCCCACCTTCTTTTTTTCCAGATGGAGAAGGTTGGTGGCATAAGCTTCGTTCGGCAGAGGAAAGAATTTGACTTCCCTCACCAGCGCGGGCGCATTCTTCATGTAGTACTCGATGAACTGCCTGACGTCGGGTCTTTCCGCAGACTTGATGTTTACGTAAATGAAGATCGGACGCGACAAGGGTTGGTACGTGCCGTCTTCCACGGTTTTCGCGGAAGGCAGGACGGGTCCCTCACCCGCGTCGAGAGGGACCGCGGTCAGCTTTTTCTGGTTTTCGACATAGTAGGCGAATCCGAAAAATCCGAGCCCGTTCTTGTCGCTTGCCACGCCCTGCACCAGGACATTATCGTCTTCCGATGCCGTGAAATCTCCGCGACTGGATTTGGCCTTGCCGACGATCGCCTCGGTGAAATAATCGAATGTGCCGGAGTCCGCCCCCGCACCGTAGAGCTTGATTGGCTCATCCGGCCAAGCCGGATTGATCTGGTTCCACCTGGTGATTTTTCCCTGGGCCGCCGGCTCCCACATTTTTTTCAGTTCGGCGACGGTGATCGCCTTCAGCCAGGTATTCCTGGGGTTGATCACCACGGTCAGGGCGTCAAATGCTACTGGCATTTCAACGTAGTGGACGCCTGCCTTCTTGCATTCTTCCATTTCCTTCTGGAGAATGGGGCGCGAGGCATTGACGACATCCGTTTCCCCGCGACAGAACTTCTTGAAGCCGCCGCCGGTGCCTGAAATGCCGACTGTGACCCTTATCGCCCCTTTCTGTGCATTCTGAAAATCCTCGGCAACCGCTTCAGTGATGGGAAAGACCGTGCTGGAGCCATCGATTTTTACCATACCCGCAGCATGGGCCACAGGTGACGCGACTATCAGCACAACCAGGATGGCCGGCGCCGCAAACAGCAACTTGAACATGTCATTCCCCCATGTGATTGATCAGATACGCACCATGGCCATGCTAGATTATCAATATTACCCTTTTATGACGGCCCGCAAGATGTTGTCAGCCGCTCTGCCCGTCATGATGCAGGGTAGCCGCCATGGGTATTACTGATGCGATACGGCCTGCTCGGCGATTTTCCTGTCCGTTCCGGCAACCTGCTGCACGACATCGGCAATTTTTTTCGCCCAGTATTCGACTTTCTGCTGGTTCTCACCCTCGACCATGACGCGTAACAGCGGTTCGGTGCCCGATGCGCGCAGCAGCACGCGCCCGCTGGTGTCAAGGTCACGCTCCGCTTCCGCCTGGACCGTTTTGATCTCTGTATTGCCGCGCGCATCGAACCCTTTCGGAACCCTGACATTGATCAGCTGCTGCGGAAACAGCGTGACATCATGAGCAAGCTCCGTCAGTGTCCTGGCGGAATCGCGCAAGGCATGGAGTACCTGCAATGCGGAAATGATTCCGTCCCCCGTGGTATGTTTATCGATGCAGATGATGTGGCCGGAACCTTCTCCTCCCAGTTGCCACTCCCTGTTCTGCAATAACTCCAGCACGTAGCGGTCGCCCACATTGGCCCGCGCGAACGGGATGTCCAGTTTTTTTAATCCGTTTTCTACTGCCAGATTTGTCATCAAAGTCCCTGCCACCCCCCCTTTGAGCAATCCTTTCTGTTGGCGGTGCCGGGCAATGATGTAAATCAACTGGTCCCCATCGTAGAACCGGCCTGTTTCATCCGCCATGATCACGCGGTCGCCGTCCCCATCCAGCGCGATGCCGATATCGGCCTGGTAGCGCCTGACTGCTTCCTGTAGCGCGGCGCTGTGCGTGGCGCCGCACTCGTGGTTGATATTTAGGCCGTCCGGTTGCACCCCGATGGCAACGACATCCGCTCCCAGTTCGTGCAACACGTGCCCGGCAATCTGATAGGTCGCGCCATGGGCACAATCGACCACGATACGCAGGCCGCGCAGGTCGAGATGATTTGGGAAGGTGCTTTTGCAGAACTCGATATAGCGTCCTCGCGCGTCATTGATGCGCCGCGCCTTGCCCAGTTGAGCGGAGGGCATGGCCTTGATAGGCTTGTTCAGCCCCGCTTCTATCTCATGCTCGGTGGCGTCGGGCAGCTTGGTACCCGCGGCAGAAAAAAACTTGATGCCATTGTCTTCGAACGGGTTGTGCGAAGCCGAGATCACGATTCCCGCCTGCAGGCGCAACGCCCGGGTAAGGTAGGCAATTGCCGGCGTCGGCATCGGCCCCGACAGCAGCACATCCACCCCCGCGGCGGACAATCCCGCCTGTAGCGCCGACTCCAGCATATATCCCGAAATGCGGGTATCCTTGCCGATGAGGACGGCCGGACGTTCCCCTTTCGACAGGTGCCAGTCCGACGAGATCAGTACCTTGCCTGCGGAATACCCGAGGTGCATCACGAATTCGGGCGTAATGGGCGCTTCGCCGACGCGCCCGCGAATGCCGTCCGTACCGAAATATTTTCTTTTCATTGAGGTTCCTGATGATTCCTGATGTTGGATGAGCGAAAGGGTACAGGAGGGTTCTCGATTTATCTCCGGATCGTCCTGAAAGTATTGCCGGGATGATGGATGTCGGTAAATAGACCGAAATGGCTATTCATCACGAACTCATAGTCCGGCTCGCCTGTGGAGCAGGTTATCTTCTGGCAGCCGATGCCCTCCCCGGCTCTGCGGGTAACCCGCAGTGGACAAGGCAGGCAATAGCATTTTACCCGTTTACCGCGTCGTAAACGGACAATGCATCCCGGGTGGCCTTTACATCGTGGACGCGCACGATCCCCGCTCCTTTGGCCACGGCGAGCAACGCTGCGGCGACGCTGGCATGCACACGATCGCCCGTTTCGCCGCCGGTGATCTTCCCCAGCATGGATTTGCGTGACAACCCGACCAGGACCGGCGCCCCGAGATCCGAGAAAGCATCAAGATGGCGCAGCAACTCGATATTATGATGGTATGTCTTGCCGAAACCGAAACCAGGGTCGATGAGCAGCCGGGTGCGGGAAATCCCTGCCGCCTGCGCCACATTCAAGCGTTCGAGCAGAAAGGCCTTCACTTCCTGCACTACATTCTGGTACCGGGGATCGACCTGCATGCTGCGAGGATCTCCCTGCATGTGCATGAGGCAAATGGCAACGTTCTCACCCGCCACCGCCTCGACTGCGCCGGGTGTCCGCAATGCCGTGATGTCGTTGATCATGCTGGCGCCAGCGGTTATTGCCGCCCGCATCACTTCGGGCTTGGAAGTATCCACAGAAATCGGGATATCCAGTGCGGCCAGCTTCTCCACCAACGGCAGGATACGGCGCAATTCCTCTTCCGACTCGACCGGTCCGCTGCCCGGACGAGTGGATTCACCTCCAATATCCAGCCAATCTGCGCCTTCCTCGATCAAACGTGTGGCATGGACGAGCGCACGCTCGGTCGTCGCATACAATCCCCCATCTGAAAACGAGTCGGGCGTAACATTCACCACGCCCATTATCAGCGGACGGGACCCCGGAAAGACATTGGATCGTTGCAGCGGCGGCACGGAAATCCAACTCCCTTTACGAAAGCGATGGAAGCGATCGATCAGAAAAAAGGCGGGACAAGCCCGCCTTTTTCAGGTGATTCACGTTCCGATTCGGTCAGCAGGCCCTCATCATCAGACCTCTTCGGCCGGGGTTGCTGACGGCGCAGGCGCTGCAGGAGGCGCAGTATCCTTGGGCGGCGGCGCACTCTTGTTGGGCTTCGGGGGCCGGGGCGCACGACCTTCCATGATATCGCTGATCTGCTCCGAGTCTATGGTTTCCCACTCCAGCAGTGCTTTTGCCATGACTTCGATCTTGTCGCGGTTTTCCTCTATCAGCTTGCGCGCCAGACTGTATTGCGTATCAATGATACGGCGAATTTCGATATCTACCTTCTGCATGGTCGCTTCGCTGACGTTCTTGTGGGTCGTGACGGAGCGGCCCAGGAACACCTCGCCTTCGTTTTCGCCATACACCATGGGGCCCAGGGAATCCGACATGCCCCACTGGGTCACCATGCGTCTTGCCATTTCCGTGGCACGTTCGAAGTCGTTGGAGGCGCCGGTCGTCATCTGTCCCATGAAGACTTCCTCCGCAATGCGGCCGCCAAACAGGACCGCTATGCTTTGCAGGATTTCTTCGCGATCCATGCTGAAGCGATCTTCGGTCGGCAACTGCATGGTCACGCCCAGGGCACGCCCCCGCGGGATGATGGAGACCTTGTGCACGGGATCGGTTTTGGGCAGCAACTGTGCCACGACCGCATGTCCAGATTCATGATAGGCCGTATTGCGGCGCTCGCGTTCCGGCATCAGGACCGACTTGCGTTCCGCACCCATGAATATCTTGTCCTTGGCGCGCTCGAAGTCTTCCATATCGACCAACCGCTTATTGCTGCGGGCCGCAAACAACGCCGCTTCGTTCACGAGGTTGGCGAGGTCCGCACCCGACATCCCCGGGGTACCCCGTGCAAGAATTTCCGCATGTACATCGGGCGCAATAGGCACCTTGCGCATATGCACGTGCAGTATCTGCTCCCGGCCTCGGATATCGGGCAGGGGCACGGTCACCTGGCGGTCGAAACGACCCGGGCGCAACAGGGCCGGATCGAGCACATCCGGGCGATTGGTAGCAGCAATGACGATGACACCGGCAGTGCCTTCGAAACCATCCATTTCCACGAGCAACTGGTTCAGCGTCTGCTCACGCTCATCGTTGCCACCACCGAGCCCCGCGCCACGCTGGCGCCCGACCGCGTCGATTTCGTCGATAAAGATGATGCAAGGAGCATGCTTTTTCGCCTGCTCGAACATGTCGCGTACTCTGGCCGCACCCACGCCGACGAACATCTCCACGAAGTCGGAACCGGAGATGCTGAAAAACGGAACCTTGGCCTCGCCCGCAATGGCGCGCGCCAGCAATGTCTTGCCGGTGCCGGGATTGCCCACCATCAATACGCCACGGGGAATGCGTCCACCCAGCTTCTGGAATTTGCTGGGATCACGCAGGAATTCCACCAGTTCCGATACTTCTTCCTTGGCTTCCTCGCATCCCGCAACATCCGCAAAGGTGACCTGGTTGGTGGACTCATCGAGCATGCGGGCCTTGCTTTTCCCGAACGAGAATGCGCCGCCGCCGCGACCGCCTCCCTGCATCTGGCGCATGAAGAAAATCCACACCCCTATCAGAAGCAGCATGGGGAACCAGGAGACGAAGATGTTCATCAGCAGGGACGGCTCTTCTTCCGGTTTGGCATCGATGATGACTCCCGCCTTGAGCAGGTCACTCACCATCCAGGGATCCGAGGGCGTATAGGTAGTGAAACGCCTGCCGTCGGATTTGGTGCCCCTCAGCGTACGGCCTTCGATGGTCACCTTGGCGATCCTGCCCTGCTTGACTTCCTCTATGAACTGGGAGTACTCCATGGGAGCCTGCGCGGACTGCCGTGTGCTGAACTGGTTGAACACTGTCATCAACACCAGAGCAATCACCAGCCAGATGGCCATGTTCTTAATGAGATTGTTCAAGATAACTCCTTGGCTTGCGCCTGCAAATTCTTGAATACTTCATTCTAACCCCATTTCGGGATTTATAATAGCTCAAATCCCCCCGTGTCCGGGCCGCCTGCCTTCTTGCCCAGCCCCAGCAGATACGTCTCGCTGCTGCGGCCCCGGGATGCTTCCGGCTTGCGGATGACGACCCGAGTGAACACTGTGCGCATGGTCCGCAGAAAATCGTCAAAATCCGAACCTTGAAATACTTTGACGAGGAAATCGCCGCCAGAGTTCAATCGCTCCCTGGAGAACTGCAACGCCAGTTCGGCCAGATGCATGCCGCGCGCCTGATCGCTGACGCTTATGCCTGTTATATTAGGTGACATATCCGAAATTACAAGGTCTGGAATAGCGTCTGCCAGGCTTTTTTCCAGCTCCGACAGGACTTCCGGCTCCCTGAAATCCCCCTTGATGAAAACCACCCCGTGCAGGGGGAGCATTTCCAGGAGATCCAGGGCGATTACGTTGCCTTTGCCCTTCAGTTTTTCCACGACCACCTGAGACCAGCTGCCGGGGGCCGCGCCGAGGTCCACCACTGTCATCCCTGGCCTGATCAGATGGTCGCGCTCCACGATTTCGATCAGCTTGTATGCGGCGCGTGAGCGATAGCCTTCCTTTCTTGCTTTTCTGACGAAAGGGTCATTCACATGCTCCCTCATCCACGCTTTACTGGTTTTGGCGCGCTTCATCACGTACACTGGTATTTTTGAACAACGCATGCTGATGCTTAGTCCTGCTCACCGCCGCGCACTCCGTGCCCGCGCGCATCTGCTCAAGCCGATCGTCTGGATAGGATCGCAGGGCCTGTCCAAGGGTGTACTGCATGAAGTGGACCAAGGACTCAATAGTCACGAACTGATCAAGGTCAAGGTAGCCGGCGATGAGTGGGAAAGCCGGGATGAATTGCTGGAAAAAATCTGCCGGGAGCTCGGGGCGGCTCCGGTCCAGCATATCGGCAAGATGCTGGTGCTCTACCGCCCACAACCGGAGAAAACGGGAACCGATACACCTGAGCCCGGAAGACCTGGCAAGCTACCGCGTGCCAGGCGCGACGCAGTGGAGCAGACCGGATCGCGGAAGAAGCATATAAGGAGAAGCATATAAGGAACAGGCCCGACTGATCGCGAAGTGTCCGCCTGAATGATGCTTCAGATATATTTCACATCCAGAATTTCATACTCCCTGACGCCGCCCGGAGCGAGCACTTCGGCGACATCGCCCGGATACTTGCCTATCAGAGCGCGCGAGATAGGAGAGCTGACAGAAATCTTGCCTTCCTTGATATCGGCTTCGTCATCTCCGACGATCTGATAGGTCACGGTCGTGGCGCTGGCCATATCTTCGAGGTCGACAGTCGCGCCGAATACGCAGGCGCCACCTGCATCGAGGGATGCCGGGTCGATGATCTGGGCATTGGAAAGCTTGCTTTCCAGTTCCGCAATCCGTCCTTCAATGAAACCCTGCCGCTCCTTGGCGGCCTCATATTCGGCATTTTCGGAAAGATCACCATGGGACCGGGCTTCCGCAATGGCCGCAATGACGGCCGGGCGGTGCACCGTTTTCATTTCGTGCAGTTCGGCACGAAGTCGTCCAGCGCCGGTTACCGTTAATGGAATCGTGCTCATCGTTTTTCCACTACCTCGTCAGATTCTGGTTTTCAGTTACTTCATTCTCTTGCGGCACGGCCGCTCAACGCTCACAAACATCGCCGGCATCGTTCTCAGGAGATCAGATCCAGGGGAGCAGGCTCGAGCGATCCATGCAGTTCCTGCAACCCGTAGGCCCGCAACTCCTGCATGTTCGCCATGCCTATGCATGCCGCACGGGCGCCCGCCAGCGTCGTGTAATACGTTACCCTCGCCTGGAGCACCGCGTGACGGATCGAGTAGGAATCGTGGATCGCGCTCCGCTTGTCCTCCACCGTATTGATGATCAGATCCATTTCACCATTCTTGATCATGTCCACGATATGAGGACGCCCTTCCGCCACCTTGTTCACCGGCGTAACGGTCAGGCCTGCGGCATTCAATACGGCGGCCGTTCCCCGCGTAGCATAAAGCGCCAACCCCAGCCGGGCAAGATTGCGGGCTATTTCGACGACGCGCGATTTGTCGGCCTGGCGCACACTGATAAAGACCTTGCCCGCGAGCGGAAGTTTTACGCCCGCAGCCAGCTGCGACTTGACGAAGGCTTCCGCAAAGGTCCGCCCCACACCCATGACTTCGCCGGTAGATTTCATTTCCGGACCGAGGATGGTATCCACGCCGGGAAACTTGATGAAAGGAAAAACGGCTTCCTTGACCGAATAATAATCAGGAATCACTTCCCTGACCACCCCCTGCTCGGCAAGCGTCATGCCTGTCATGCAGCGCGCGGCAATTTTCGCCAGCGGCAGTCCCGTGGCCTTTGAGACGAACGGCACGGTGCGTGACGCCCTGGGATTGACCTCCAGCACATACACGGCATCGTTCTGGATGGCAAACTGCACATTCATCAGGCCCACCACCCTGAGCGCACGCGCCATTGCCGCAGTCTGGCGGCGCAGCTCATCCTGAAGGCTGGCGGGCAGGCTGTACGGCGGCAGCGAACAGGCTGAATCGCCGGAATGGACACCTGCCTGTTCAATATGCTCCATGATGCCGCCGATCAGCACGGTTTCCCCATCCGAAACCGCATCCACATCCACTTCGACGGCATCGTTCAGAAAATGGTCCAGAAGCACCGGAGAATCGTGCGAGACCTTGACCGCCTCGTGCATATAGCGTTCGAGATGTCCCTGCTCATGCACGATTTCCATTGCCCGTCCCCCCAACACATAACTGGGACGCACCACCAACGGGTACCCGATTTCGCTGGCAGCGGAAATCGCGGCCGCCATGTCGCGCACGGTGCGGTTCGGCGGCTGCTTCAGATCGAGCCGGTGCAGCATTTTCTGGAAACGCTCCCTGTCTTCGGCACAATCGATCATGTCGGGACTGGTGCCGATGATAGGCACGCCGTTGGCCGCGAGATCGCGCGCCAGCTTGAGCGGCGTTTGCCCGCCATACTGGACGATCACACCCCAGGGCTGCTCCAGCATGGCGATTTCAAGCACGTCTTCCAGTGTCAGCGGTTCGAAATAAAGCCGATCCGAGGTATCGTAGTCGGTGGAAACGGTTTCAGGATTACAGTTGACCATGATGGTCTCGAAACCGTCTTCCCGCAACGCAAGCGCTGCGTGAACACAGCAGTAATCGAATTCGATGCCCTGACCAATGCGGTTGGGTCCCCCTCCCAGCACCATGATTTTCCTGTTACCGGTCGGCCGGGCTTCGCACTCCTCCTCATAGGTGGAGTACATGTACGCGGTATGGGTTGCGAATTCAGCCGCGCAGGTATCGACCCGCTTGTATACCGGGCGCAGACCGAACCGGTGGCGCCTCGCGCGAATCTCTTCCTGCACGGTATTCATCAGCTTCGCCAGGCGGCGATCGGAAAAGCCGCTGCGTTTCAGCTTGCGCAATTCAGCCGCATCGAGCTCGTCCGGGGCCTTGCCCGCAATGGATTGCTCCAGCGCTATCAGGTCTTCGATCTGAGCCAGGAACCAGGGATCGATGCGGGTATGCTCATGAATTTCATCGAACGTCATGCCACAGCGAAAAGCATCGGCGACATACCAGAGCCGTTCCGGCCCGGCATCGGCCAGTTCGGATGCAATGGTGTCGATATCGCGCGTCTTTTCATCCAGGCCATCCGCACCGATTTCAAGTCCACGCAGGGCCTTTTGCAGCGATTCCTGGAACGTGCGTCCGATCGCCATGACTTCGCCCACCGATTTCATCTGCGTGGTGAGCCGATCGTTGGCCTGGGGAAATTTCTCGAACGCGAACCGCGGTATCTTGGTGACGACGTAGTCTATGGAAGGCTCGAACGATGCAGGCATCGCCCCGCCCGAGATGTCGTTCCTGAGCTCATCCAGCGTATAACCGACTGCAAGCTTGGCCGCCACCTTGGCAATCGGAAATCCTGTCGCTTTCGAAGCCAGGGCGGAAGAGCGCGATACCCGCGGGTTCATTTCGATGACGAGCATGCGCCCGTCCTGCGGATTGATGGCGAACTGCACATTGGAGCCACCCGTTTCCACGCCGATCTCGCGCAGGACCGCAATCGATGCATCCCGCATGATCTGGTATTCCTTGTCAGTCAGCGTCTGCGCCGGCGCAACGGTAATCGAATCGCCGGTATGAATGCCCATGGGATCGAGATTCTCGATGGCGCAAACGATGATGCAATTGTCTTTCCTGTCGCGAATGACCTCCATCTCGAATTCTTTCCACCCGATCACCGATTCCTCGATCAGCAGTTCCCGCGTGGGCGAGGCTTCCAGTCCGCGCTCGCAGATATCCAGAAATTCTTCGCGGTTGTAGGCAATGCCGCCACCGCTTCCCCCCAGCGTGAACGATGGTCGGATAATGGCGGGATAACCTACCATGGCCTGTACCTGCAATGCTTCCTCCAGGCTGTGGGCAATGGCGGAGCGCGCGGAGCCGAGGCCGATCCGGGTCATGGCCTGCTTGAACTTCTCGCGGTCTTCCGCCTTGTCGATGGCCGCGCGTGAAGCGCCGATCAATTCGACGTCATACTTGTCCAGTACGCCGTTCCTTGCCAGATCCAGCGCACAATTCAGTGCGGTCTGGCCGCCCATGGTCGGCAACAGTGCATCCGGACGCTCGACCGCAATGATCTTCTCCACCATGGGCCACATGATGGGTTCGATGTACGTCACATCCGCCATTCCGGGATCGGTCATGATGGTGGCGGGATTGGAATTCACCAGAATGACGCGATAGCCCTCTTCCCGCAACGCCTTGCATGCCTGGGCGCCGGAATAATCGAACTCGCACGCCTGGCCGATGACGATGGGGCCTGCGCCGATGATCAGTATGGATTTGATGTCGTTACGTTTAGGCATGGCTGCAGCGAAGCAAATGGGAAAATCTGGCAGGGATGTCTTTCGAGCCTCTCCGGGATGCGTATCCCCGGGCGTTCTCCCTGAGGATCTCTATATGCTTTCGCTCCTTTTTTCTTCCATCAATGCTGTAAATTTATCGAACAGGTAGTCCAGATCGTGAGGGCCTGGACTGGCTTCGGGATGGCCCTGAAAGCAGAATACCGGCTGGCCGGTCAGCTCGAATCCCTGCAGGCTGCCATCAAACAGGGATACATGAGTAACTCGCGCATTCTGCGGCAACGTATCGGCATCGACCGCGAAGCCGTGATTCTGGCTGGTTATGAACACTTTTCCGCTATCCAGATCCTGCACGGGGTGGTTGGCGCCGTGATGGCCGAACTTCATCTTCACGGTCCTGGCGCCGCTGGCCAATCCCAGCAGCTGATGTCCCATGCAGACACCGAATATGGGAATGTTTTCTTCCACCAGTTTCCGGGTGGTGGCGATCGCATAGTCGCAGGGTTCGGGGTCGCCCGGGCCGTTCGACAGGAACACTCCATCGGGCTGCAATGCCAGAATCTCGTCCGCAGTCGCCTGTGCGGGAAAAACCGTGACCCTGCAGCCGCGCTGCACCAGCTTGCGCAATATATTGCGCTTGATACCAAAATCCAGGGCGGCCACGTGAAAGCGAAAGTGTGGATTTTCCCGAACGGAGTAACCCTGCCCCAGGCTCCATTCGCCTTCGGTCCATTCATACGGCCGCGTGCAGCTCACCACTTTGGCCAGATCCATTCCCGCCAGGCCGGGAAATGCCCTGGCCTGCTCCAGTGCTTCCGATTCATCGGGCAAGCCGGCCATGATGCATCCGGCCTGGGCACCCTTTTCGCGCAGGATGCGCGTGAGCTTGCGCGTATCGATATCGGCAATCGCCACTACTTTGTGGTACTTGAGATATTGAGGCAATGTCCGGGTCTGCCGCCAGTTGCTGGAAAGCAGGGGCAGGTCCCGGATCACCAGGCCGGCTGCGTGGACACAGTCGACCTGGCCTGACTCCGCATCCTCCGGATTGGTGCCGGTATTGCCTATGTGGGGATAGGTGAGCGTGACGATCTGGCGGCAGTAGGACGGGTCCGTGAGTATTTCCTGGTAGCCCGACATGGAAGTGTTGAACACGATTTCCCCGGTACTTAAGCCTTCCATGCCAATGGACATGCCGCGAAAAACGGTGCCGTCGGCGAGCGCGAGAACGGCATGCGATTGGTGTGACAAGGGAAAACTCCTGGGAATTCGGACAGAATGTGAAGCGGAACAGGCCTCTCTACCTGGACCTGGGCTACTTCAAACTGTCAAATTATACGTCCAAAAGGGCCATGCTTCAATGAAGCCACCACACTGCGCATTGAACTGAACCCCCTGAATCCTTGAAACCCTGAAACCCTTGAAATCTCGAACGCAGAAACCCTCAAGAAGGGGCTGGGCATATCTGGCCAACGAAGGCGGGACTGATATGCGTACTCAGCAATTCTGGCGCAATCCAAGCACATCCTGCATATCGAACAACCCGCTTTTCCTGTTCCTGAGAAAGCGGGCAGCGCGCAATGCCCCTTCTGCGAACGTCGCACGGCTGCTTGCCTTGTGTGCAATCTCGATGCGTTCCCCCGTGCCTGCAAACATCACGGTATGGTCGCCGACGATATCCCCACCGCGCACGGTGGCAAAACCGATCGTGCCAGGCACGCGCTCGCCCGTATTCCCCTCGCGACTGTAAACGGCAATCTCCCCGAGTTCTTTCCCTATCGCTTTGGCCAGCACTTCCCCCATCTGCAACGCGGTACCGGACGGGGCATCGACTTTGTGCCGGTGATGGGCCTCGATGATCTCGATGTCATACCCCTCGCTCAACACCCTCGCCGCCAGCTCCAGAAGTTTGAGGGTCATGTTCACGCCCACGCTCATATTGGGGGCCAATACGATGGGAATATCCATGGCGGCTGCCTTGAGTTCTCCCTTCTGCTCCGGCAGGAACCCGGTGGTCCCGATGACCATTCCGACCCCTTCTTTCCAGCAGGCGGCAAGATGCAGCAGGGTCCCTTCCGGGCGCGTGAAATCGATGAGCGTTTCGCTGCCGCGCAGCGCCGCCATGTCGTCGGTGATCTTTATGCCGCAGGGCGTACCGATCAGTTCACCCGCATCTTTTCCGAGAAAAGGGCTTCCGGTCCGATCCAGCGCGGCGGTCAATTGCATATCCGGAGCGCGCGCAAGCGCTTCCAGGAGGGCTCGCCCCATGCGGCCCGAGCTTCCGGCAATCGCGATGTTCAATCCGTCCTTCCTTGTCTGGATATCCTAATCGATGCGCGCATGCTATTCCTTCAGCTGATCCGCGCCACCCACGCCCGTATCGGTAGCCTGTGACGGGACCAGCCTGGGACCTGGCTGCGGCATGGGCTGCGCTGAAGGCTGACCGACGGCGCTGCCAGAATTTCCGTCCGGAACAGGAGCGCTGCCGGATGCAACGGGTGCGGCAACCGCAGGCACAGCGCCGGCAGCAGCTGGAATATCGCCGATATCGGCAGGAGCCGCGATGCCCTCCGGAACCCCACCTTCAGGAACCGGCGCGGCACTCTCTTCACCGGCCTCTTCAGTCAGCTGCCGATCAGACTCGACCGAGCCGACTGGCGGCATGGGCTCGACCACCCTTGCCGGCTCGGTCGGCTCAGCCGGCAGGGGCTGGAGAAAAGCCGCTGGCGTCGCGAACGAACCGGCGATCCGTACCAGCTTGTCATCCTCGAAAAATACAACCAGGTTTTTTTGCTCGACCAACCTTCCTCTCTGATCGAAGCGATACAGGTAATCCCAGCGATTTTCATGAAAGGGGTCACTGATCATGGGCGAACCCAGCGCGAAGCGCACCTGAGACTTGGTCATGCCAGGCTTCAGCTTGTCCACCATTTCCTGGGTAATTACATTGCCCTGTTGAATCTCGATTTTGTAGAGCAAAGATGGAACCGACGAACATCCCGCGAGCCACAGCAAAGCAAACAACGTGAGGATTCTTGCGCGCATCGCGGCAACGTATGTTTCCAAAGCAAACCCAACGTTATATGATACAGCAAATCACTTACCGGATGGATGTCGCCATGAGCAATCCGAACAATCTTAAAACCATGGGCTTGAAGGCCACGCTTCCGCGCCTTAGAATACTTGGTTTATTCGAAAGCAGTCCGGTGCGCCATCTCTCGGCGGAGGATGTTTACCGGACGCTGATCGGGGAAGGCGAGGAAATCGGTCTGGCCACCGTGTATCGCGTCCTGACCCAGTTCGAACAGGCGGGACTGCTCGAGCGCCACCATTTCGAAGGCGGCAAGGCGGTGTTCGAGCTTGCGAGCGACAGCCACCACGACCATCTGGTCTGCCTGCAATGCGGGAGGGTGGAAGAGTTCTACGATGCCGAAATAGAGAAGCGCCAGGTCAGGATTGCCAGAGACCGTGGTTTTGCCATCCATGAGCATTCGCTTTCCCTATATGCGGATTGCATTAAACCGGCCTGCCCATACAAAAAAGCGGACGAAAAAGGCAGCGCTCAAAAAAACTGAGGGATTTTATGATTCTCTTCATCGGAAGACATCGGCTCCATCTGTAGCAGCATAGGACTGCAGTCCCGTGAACATCTTTGTCACATCTTTGTCTTACGGCAGACCCGGTCATCCGGTCTGCTACGCGCGTGACCGCTGAATCTGCCAGGACCACCTGATATCGGCGGCAGCGGCTCGGCCTCTGCTCAATATCAAGAAAAAGTTTTGCCGATATTTCAACCTGCAACCTGGTCCAATTACTGGAAATTTAAGAAAGCATGAGCACGGAATTGACGGGCGCCGAAATCGCGGTGCGTTGTTTGCAGGAGGAGGGAGTAGAGCATATCTTCGGCTACCCCGGGGGCGCCGTGCTGTTCATCTATGATGAACTGTTCAAGCAGGACAAGGTCAGGCATATCCTGGTTCGCCATGAGCAGGCTGCGGTGCATGCCGCAGACGGCTATGCCCGCTCCAGCAACAAGGTCGGCGTGGCGCTGGTCACCTCGGGCCCGGGCGTGACGAACGCGGTAACGGGTATCGCCACCGCCTATATGGATTCGATTCCACTGGTCATCATCAGCGGCCAGGTGCCCACCCATGCCATTGGGCTGGACGCGTTCCAGGAAGTGGATACCGTCGGGATCACCCGTCCATGCGTCAAGCATAACTTCCTGGTGAAGGATGTGACCAAACTGGCGGCCACGATCAAAAAGGCGTTCTATATCGCGTCCACGGGCCGGCCGGGCCCGGTTCTGGTGGATATACCGAAGGATGTGAGCCAGCAGAAAGCGGAATTTGCGTATCCCGCGCAAGTGGCCATGCGCTCTTACAATCCCGTTATCCGGGGTCACGCGGGGCAGATCAAGAAAGCCGTCCAGTTGATCCTGAATGCGCGTCGGCCAATGGTCTACACAGGTGGCGGCGTCATACTGAGCGATGCATCGGCACAGCTGACGGAACTGGTACGAATGCTGGGTTTTCCGTGCACCAATACGCTCATGGGCTTGGGGGGCTATCCCGCGACCGACAGACTTTTCGTCGGCATGCTGGGGATGCATGGTACCTACGAGGCCAACATGGCGATGCAGCACTGCGACGTGCTGATCGCCATCGGGGCCCGTTTCGACGACCGCGTGATCGGCAACCCCAAGCATTTCTATAACGAGGATCGCAAGATCATCCACATCGATATCGATCCTTCATCCATTTCCAAGCGCGTCAAGGTGGATGTGCCCATCGTGGGCAATGTCGCGGATGTCCTGGATGAGCTGATCAAGCTGCTCGGTATCCGGAAGGAAAAACCCGATCAGGCCGCGCTGGAGGCATGGTGGACGCAGATCGACCAGTGGCGCGCCCGCGACTGCCTCAAGTACGATCGCGGAAGTGCCGTGATCAAGCCGCAACTGGTCGTTGAAACGCTTTACAGGGTTACGAAGGGTAACGCTTTCGTTACTTCCGACGTCGGCCAGCACCAGATGTGGGCGGCTCAATTCTATAAGTTCGATTTGCCGCGG